>NVRO01000067.1 GCA_002400895.1 Planctomycetota bacterium | reverse complement strand
CACCGATGACGAGAAAGAATCACAAGTCCTACAGGTAAACACCATTCACGCAACCAATACGGAAGCGGCGGAAACCGCATTGCTCGAGCTCAGGCAAGCGGCCCTTGGTGGAGCAAACATTTTCAACCAATTGATGGAAACCGTAAAGGTCTGCACCATCGGCCAAATCTCTCAAGCTCTCAATGAGGTCGGCGGGGAATACCGCCGCTCGATGTAGGCGGGCCAAGCCCTCCCTACCACTTGAACGGAACCTTGATGTAATCCAACTCCGGACGCGGATTGGAAGACGAGATGCCAGCACCAGTTGCGTCAATATCGAAAATCACCCGGTAGCGCAGGAAGCGCAGGCCGTCCAGCTGACTCATGTCAGACGTCCAGGTGGTGGGAGATGGGGAAATCGTCCCCGAGTCGGGATCATCGCTGGCTTGGAATTGCACATTGACCTTGGCGGAAGGTGGCAATCCATCCCGCAATCCGGTGGTTGCTACGGTGAAGAAGCGGGGACGAATGGACCAGTTGGCGCCGACCAGGGCATTCATCGAACCCTCGTCAATATCGGTGGTCAATATCAGGACGTCCAGAAGCCGGTCGTACTCGGCATCAACGATTACCAATTCGTTCATCGATGACGAATCTGGGAGAACCGAGTACCCCACCAGGGCAGCTGGGTGCCGCAAGAAGTCTTCGAGACCATTCCACACCGCTGCGGCATTGGGTATGGTCAACGAGGCTGCTGCAAATACCCCACTGGAAGCAGGAGCAGTGAGCATTGTCGGCAACAAATCAACCATGCCACCACTAGACTCCACGTCTCCGGAGGAAGTATCAATGCCCTTGAAACTGAAGTCCGAGTCTGACCATACTGGATAATCACCTAGACCGTCCAAGTGCAGGTAAGCCATGCCGGTATCTATCCACTTGCTTTGGAATTGCGACGATGGGGAGAAAATCGGCAACAAGGCCACCGGCTTCGGAGAGGTGAAGAAATCAAGAACCACTTCGAGACGATCGGTGAGAAATGCTCCACCACCGGGCTGCAAGTAGGCAGTGATTCCGTTGCGTGCCAAAGTAGGCCAGAAATAATCATTGGCAGGGTCCGGCACATGGAACTGGATTACACCGTTACCACCAGCTCCGCCGCGACCATACTGCAAATCGCCATTTCCATCGTAGATGCTGCTATTGCCAATCCTGGAGTTCCAAGCACCTGCCCATCCACGCCGACCGCCTTCAGCCTCGATGACAATCTCCGGGGTCAAGTTGACCAAATCAAGCGGGGTGCTGGCTGCACCGAGATAGATCTGCGACAAATCGATTGCAGTAGCGGAGTGAATGATAATGTGCCCGCCTGAGCCACCGCCAGATCCGGAAACCTGACCGTAGGTGTAGATGGTCGACTCGCCGCCATGGCCAATACCACCATTCGCCATGATTGTGGCATTATCACCAATAATGATTGCGCCGATGGCCATGATTTGAAACTGACCACCACCACCGCCACCGGGAGCACCCTTCCGGTAGTAGCCACTTCCTGGCGGGAAGGGACGGGCAGGGAAAACATCCGGGAGTGGAACAATGACGCCGCCAACCACGCGACTCATGGTTTGTGAGTCGCCACTGGCGCCACCGCCAGAACCGGCCCACGGGGTTAGCAGTTCGCCRCGAGTAACAGTGCCGTCATCATTCAGTCGATTACCCCAGAAGTCATTTGCCGTGGTGCCATCGTCCGAAAAAATCGACACACCCTTGCGACCCGGGTCTGGCCCGTTGGTGGGATGGCCCATATCGATTGGAGACGCAACTTGCACCAAAGGGTCAGGCCAGTTAAGGGGATCTTCGGTCACATTCCAATCGGGGTCGAACCCGGCGGCATTCTGGGTATCCCCCGGATTGACAATATCTATCATTTCGTCTTCCATGCCGTAAATACCGTGGGGCAAGGTAGGCGGATTGGTGATGTCAAAGTTGTTGGGATCGGTCGGGGCCTTGAACGAAGGAGAACGCATTCCATCTTCGCCACCATAGATCGGAAGTTCCGCCGGAAAGTAAGCATCGAGCCAAGTTTCATGCATGAAATGCATGGGGTGCTTCGGATCCATGCGCTCTTCCGGGCCACGCCAGTAACCATCCGGCCACAGGTTCTGGTATTGGTGAAGATGATCGGGCCCACTGTTATCAACAGCACTGGGCCGCTCGGCATTGCTCCAGTCATATTTCCAAATAGACACATTGGACGTATTGGCAAAAGTACCGCCACCGCCGCCTGCAGCCATTACATGAGCGGTTTCAGTGAAGGAAGAACCGATGTTGCTGCGCTGCTGAACTCCACCTTCACCACCACCGCCACCTTTTCCGGTTGCACCAAAAGCACCATTGCCAGGGTCGCCCCGCAAGGTTTCAATCAACCCCTGCTTAGAGGAAATACCRCCGAGGCCGCCACCGCATTGACCCATGATTGGCCCCTCGGGGAATTGCGGCGAGTTGAGACTGGTTGGCCAGTGCGAGTKGAGCCCACTAACATTAATAATCCCATAGATTTCGACCTTGCCCTGGGCATAAATAATCAGTGGGTTGGAGCCGGTAGCGCGAATGGTAGACCCCTGGGCAACATAAAAGTCGTCCACGTACAGCACACCGTTATACATAGTGAAGTAACGGTTKTKCGAGTCGCTAATTAGTTGTTGGCCGTCGGTACTGAYTTCCTTGGATGATTCATCCATATAGAAATCCTGGTCTGGCGACACGTACTGACCGGGATAATCAAAACTGGCACGCATCACTCCCTGGTCAAATTCTGCGGCAGGTGCGGTCAAGGAAGCATCAGGGTCAAGCAAGGACTGGTCGTCAAACCAGTCACGAAATTCGTCAATGGTTTCGTCGGTTTCGACCCAGCCGAAGGTAGCACCGGAGTAGATCGACTCAAGAGTCGGGGTTTGGTGGACGGTGGACGTCCATTGATCGTTATTCGCTTGACCAACAATGTCGGAGAATGAACTTTCAACAACCAGCCGAAGACCACGATCAACCGGCAAAATACCGGAAACATTGAAGTTGACCAGGGCGCCGGTGGAACTACAGTTCTCCATTAGTTGCCAAAAACCCGGGACGCGCAGAGCGTTAAGAAATGTCGGATTGGCAATATTGCTAAGAGTGTCATCCGAATACTCGATGTAAAGCCTGGTGTCGTTAAGGTTGGCGGCACGACCATCAATCGACTGGTCGAAGGTAATACCGATGACCGGCTCCGGATCAGTGAACGCGTTCAGGCGTTGAGGCCATCCTATATCTATTACCGATGGCGGGTTCGGGTTATCATCAAGGTAAAGGGGCTGAGAAGGCGGGCTCGGCGAAAAGAAATGTCTGGTGATACCTGTCTTCAACTGATGGCCACCAGTGTCGCGCAAGACATTCTGACCATAAGTTGAATGCGTTGGTAATTGAATCAAGTACTCGTAACCACCCGGCAGGAAAGCACCGTCGGTGCCGTCCTCATTGGTAGGGCAAGTCGGATTGAACACCAGAATGCGCCCTTCCGAGCCAACCTCGAGTTCAAAGGTTCCCAAAACCGGACGCCCGCCGAGTGCTGAAGATACCGGAAGAAGTTGAACTGAATCAAATCCAATCGAGGAAGGGTCGAGCGGATGGTTAAAGGAAATTCTGATTCGACGGTTCAGTTCCCAAACCCCACCCTCGGGAATGTTGATGCCGGTAACCACTAAGTCCCCAGCCGTCAGCCCTTCTCTATCGGACAATTCGCCTGACCCAAAGCAGGAGCAAACCAGCAACGCTGGAACTCCACCGAGCAGACGTAGTGGGCTAAATGGGCGTGGGTTTGAATTGACCATTCTTATCTAAAGTCTAACTTCTCCAGCGGCTCGTAGCAGCACTGACCACCTAAAGATGCCGTTATTACTAGTCATCATCGCAAATGCCGTTCCACAACTTATCAGACGAAAAACAGGCTATTTAGCGCGGTTTCGCTCAGAAATGCCCGGCATGAGCGATTCCGCCCAGTAACAGCAGTTGCTGAGGCGGTTGTGGCCGGCGTAGATATCTTCAGGGACAATGGTTAGCCAGTTATTTGAGACCTTGGCATGTACTATGAACCGTAGATTGGAATATTCCGTAGGCTATAAACATGCTCATCTCCTTCGCCTTCCCATTGCTTGTATTCCCAGCCACACAACAACTCCACCTTGACATTAATGGCAGCAGTTCAGGAACAGATTTTGGCCATTCTGCCTCCCGGATTGGCGACCTTGATGGTGACGGGGTCGACGATATTGTCGTTGGCGCCCCCAGGGAAGACCGGGTTGGTGAAGATTCAGGCTCCGTTTATTTTTTCTCAAGCGCTAGTGGCGCCCAGTTGATGCGGATTGACGGTGCAGGAGCCGACCACTTTTTTGGACACTCCCTCGCCGGGCTCGGAGACATCAATGGTGACGGCGTAAATGACATAGCCATTTCGTCTCGCCGAGACAACTCTGACGGTTTGTTAACCGGTATGGTTGGAGTCTACTCAGGAGCAGATGGCAGTCTCATTCACCAATTCAATTCATCCGTCAAATGGGACCGCTTTGCCCACATAGTGGTAGCAGCCGGCGACCTCGACGCTGATGGCATCGAAGATATCCTGATTGGCGCCCCAAACAATGACTGGTCAGGCCCGGGATCCGGATCATTAACAGCCTGGTCCGGAGCAACCGGCGACCGCCTCCATATGCTCCATGGAGCCAATTCTTGGGATTTGTTCGGCTGGTCCGCTGCCGGAGTAGGCGACATTAACAACGATGGCAGTGATGACTTTGCCGTCGGAGCTCCGCGTAATGACAGTGCGGGACCTGAATCCGGAACGGTGACTGTTTTTTCCGGTGCAACCGGAGCCCCCTTACTTTCCTGGCATGGCCAACCTCAGGATGGCTTTGGTTATTCGATATGCGCAATGGGTGACGCAAATGTTGATGGTCAACCAGACCTGGCAGTCGGTGGCCTCAACTACTTTTCTACCCTGACCCAGAAGTCTGGATTCGTTGAAATACGTACCATGACCGGCAACCAGGAACTTGTTATGCGGCTCGAACAGGAATCCCGCTTCGAGGCTTTCGGATCTATTATCGCCGCGGCTGGCGACCTGAATGGTGACGGTGCTGCTGACCTGATGGTCGGGGCACCCAGTGCAGGGGATGCCGGTGCAAACGGCCTGGCTTCAGGTTCTGCGCGACTTTTTTCTGGCCTCAGCGGAGGGATTATCTACCGCATCGACGGTGACTCCACAAATGACAAATTGGCCAGCTCCTTGGTCGGCCTCGGCGACCTCAATATGGATGGGTTTGCAGATTTCCTGATTAGCGAACCAGGTGGTAACCCCAACAGCAACGTCTATATCTACTATTCTGAGCCCACTGCGACCCTTGCCATTAACAACTTTATAGCAGGGGCTACTGCTACTGCATCCGTTACCGGGACCCATCCAAACGCACCGCTTACGATTCTTTTCACAACCAAGGGATTTGGCAGCACTACATACCCCAGTGGAGTCCACCTCGATTTGGCGGAACCCATATCAGTTTTAGGCACTCAAATAGCCGATAGCAGTGGTAACGCTACTCTCTCCTTCCAAGTACCAATTGGCACAAGCGGCGTCACCACCTACTTCCAGGGTTGGTCTGGCGGTGGTCCCCCACCCGGCTCAGCCACCATCGCAATAAAAGCCACCATCCAATAATGATTCTGACCCTTACACTTTTTTCCCTCGCCCAACTTTCAACCACTCCGGACAGCCAAATAGACGGCTATATAGTGCATGAGCGTTCTGTGAATACCTTTATTCACAACCGCCAACTTGACCAGGCGATTGCTGCTGACACCAGCGGAAATATTCTGTCGGTTTGGGGTAGCCGTCGCCAAGAAGTCGGCACATTCGGCGTGTTTGGAGCCTGGCTCGACCCACTTGGTCGTCCTCTGGGAACCGAACTCCACATCAACCAAACTGTGCAAGGACACCAAACTCGCCCAGCAACAGCCATCGGCAGCGACGGTACTGCGTGGGTGGTGTGGGAATCAACCGGCCAGGACGGCGATGGCTTGGGAATTTATGCTCGCCGTTTGACTCTGCAAACGACTGCACCTGAAGCATCCAAAACTCTCCTCCCCGAAGGCGTAGAATTTCGCATCAACCAGGAGCGTTCCGGCGATCAGATTCACGCCACTGTCGAAATCGATACCAATGGTAATGTTCTGATTGCATGGGAAGACTGGTCCACCGGCAATGCACAGATCAAGGCTCGGCGCTTTCAACTTGATGGAAGTGGCAGCAGCGATGAATTCCTGCTAGGTGCTGACCACATGAAGCGCCAGACCTTGCCCTGTCTCGCCCCGCTCAGAGCGGGCAACTTCGTCGCAGTATGGG
>NVRO01000066.1 GCA_002400895.1 Planctomycetota bacterium | reverse complement strand
ATCATGTCGTCACTCGATTCACAATTCGTTTGCCTGGGAACCATGTTTACCAATGACGTGGTTGTGCATTATTTCGGCGAGAATCATTTCACCGACCGCCAGAAGGTTCTGCTGGCGCGATGTTTTGTCGTACTGATCGTCCTGATCACTTATCTGCTTTCGCTTGCCGAGCCGCGCAAGGTCTTCGACCTTGCCGGCAGTACATGAGCCGCCGTAGGCAATATCGATGCTAGTCTCAGCAAGCTCTGAAATATTCTTGCCGTAGGTCGGGTCACCGGGCTCGGCAACCATCGGCACCATCGCGGGGAGATCAATTTGATGCACTCCACCTGCATATTCAGCACCTTCATCAGGAAAAACAAAACTCGTAGCAATCTGCTCGGCGCTGCTGCCGGGGCGACGCTCCGCCAACCATTCCGCCAAGGCAGAATCACCCTCGCAGATGCCGGTCCGTGCGCTGCACTCGGTGGCCATGTTGCACAAAGTGGCGCGTTCATCTACCGAGAGACTGACAATCCCGGGACCACCGAACTCCATGGAGCGGTTCAAGGTGTCTTCGCGCTTGGCAAAAGTATTGAGAATGTACAGGATGACATCCTTGGCGCAACACGCTTCGTTCAACTCGCCGACAAGTTCAAAACGAATACTTTCGGGAACTCTGGCGAAGGTGAAACCACTTTGCGCCAGCGCGGCGTATTCGGTCGCCCCCACCCCGTAAGCAAGCGCATTGGAACCACCGCCCATGCAGGTGTGCGAGTCGGTTGCCTGTACGAAGTCGCTCGGGTCGATGAATTCCTCGCGCGCAACCTGATGACAAATACCCGGACTGACACCATTTTTCGCCTGGTAGTCACGGACCCCGGTATGAGCTTGAAACTCACGCTGGAGCCTGCGCATGGTCTGGATTTTGTCCACGAATGGGACAAAACGAGTTACCCCATCGGCATATAGCAGGTGGTCTTCAAAGACGGCCAGTTTCTCGGGGTTCGCAACCGTGTAGTCCTCGCCATACTCCTGTTGCAGGAACAAATGCACCTGCGCGGAAGTGAACTCATGGCTGAAGCCGGCATCCACCTGGGCAAGGATTGCATCGCCGGCAGCTACAAAACGACCCTCGACGCCGGGATTCAACATTTTTGCAGCCATCATTTTTTCGGCCATGGTCATCGGTCTCTTCCCGGTTGCGTTAGGCGGCAACTCAATCTCGCCGGATTGGATTTTGCGCGAGAAGTTGAATAGCCCACCATTTTCGATAATCATGCGGGTGACCTTGTCGTAATTCGCCGTGAACTCGGACAGCGGCAACTCTTCGCCAGCCTGCAAGCGAACCAACATCTCATGGTTGCCCATCAGCTGCCCGAGATTCAAGTTGTTGCGCTCGTGGATCGGAGCAAAGGAGGCCGCGAATACATAACGAATGCCAGACCAGCGCTCACACTGGGCGGCAGTTTCGCGGCTGGAACCGGTACCCTTTCGATAACCGGAGACGATTGCCTCGAATCCCCCATCCATCAACTCGCATTCACCAAATACCCGTTCACCATTGGCGTCCATCAAACCGGCGTAGGCATTCTTGGCGATTTCAGCGGGCAGATGGTCGAAACAAACCCACGCCGGAGTCATGACGTCGGTGTTGATGTCGTCGAGCAAGTCCTCAACTTCCAAATCTTCCATCCGCAGGTTCAGACCTTCATGCAACTGCTGACGAATAATTTCCGGATCCTTGGTCAGGAATAGCACGCGCTTCTCAGGGTTGAGAAGCACCTTTTGAGGCGGCAATGTCGTCGGGGTTTCCACTGGTTCAATCAATTGTCGAGTTAGGTATTGTACCCCACTCCACTCATTCCTTCCGCAACCCCTGCTGCCATCCACCCTACTCCGGAATTACGAAACATTGCCGCCAATTTTCTGGTGGATGGGGAACTGGTCGAAGTACGGGGATGGGAAGGCGGGCACATCAACGACTCTTATCTGCTGACTTTTGTTTCCGGCCGGGGTCGAAGCCGCTTCCTGCTGCAACGAGTGAACGGTGAAGTATTCCCGCGGCCGCGGAAAGTAATGGAAAACGTCCGGCGGGTAACTGAGTTTGTGGGGAAACGGGCACCCGGTCTGGCCTTTTTACAATTGATTCCCACGCTCGAAGGAAATGCATGGCACGAGGACAGCCGTAGCGATTGTTGGCGACTATACCCCTTCATTGAGGGGACAACTACCCGGCTCGAAGTCGAAACCGTGGACCAGGCGAAAACTGCTGCGCTCGCATTCGGCCACTTCACCCGCCTGCTCTCCGACTTGCCGAATCCACCGCTACACGAAGTAATCCCGGGCTTTCATGACACCCCGCAACGCCTGGCAACCCTGGCAACTGCTGCTGCTCGGGACTCCTTGAACCGAACCGCCGCAGCGGCTGACGACATCGAATTCGTCCTTGACCACAGTGCTGAAGCCGGCAAGCTCATGGCACTACTCTCCAGTGGTGAACTGCCGCGCCGCGTGGTTCACAATGACACCAAGATTTCAAACGTGCTTCTGGACCAACACAGCAATGAAGCGGTGTGCGTGGTCGACCTCGACACGGTGATGCCGGGGACGGCTTTGTTTGATTTCGGTGACATGTTGCGCAGCATGTGCACCCGTGCACCGGAAGACGAGCGGGATTTGTCCAAGGTCGTTATTGATGGGGATCTGTGTAATGCGATTCACCAGGGTTATCTGGATGGAACCGGCACCCTGCTGACCCCGCTGGAACGTGAGTTAATGCCTTTTGCCGGATTCATAATCGCACTGGAACTGGGAGCCCGGTTCCTCGCCGACCACCTCAGCGGCGACCACTACTTCCGGATTCAACACCGCGAACAGAACCTCGACCGTGCCCGAGTACAACTGGCAATCGCACGAGCCCTCAGCGACCGGAGATAACTTCACTATTCGTGGCGCAAAGCATCGACCGGGTCCATGTTCGCCGCCTTCCAGGCCGGATAGAGACCGAACACCAAGCCGATGGAAACCGAAATACCGAAGGCCAGAATCGGTGCACCAAGGGTGACGATGGTGCGCATATCGGCGTAGTATTCCACCAACGCCGGGATGGTAATCCCCACGGCGATTCCAACCAGGCCACCACCAACCGACAGCACCACAGTTTCAACCAGGAACTGCAACATGATGTGGCGGCGCTTGGCACCAAGGGCGCGGCGAATGCCAATCTCCCGAGTTCGTTCGGTAACGGTAGCGAGCATCACGTTCATGATGCCAATGCCGCCGACCAACAAACTGATGCCCGCGATGCAACCGAGAACAATGTTGAAGATGCGTTTTGTTTCTTCGGCACGAGCGAGCAATTCAAGTGGAACCACCACCTCGTAATCATCCTGGTGATGATGGCGGGCCAGCATTTCCCTGCTGGCAGCAGCAACAAAAGCAACATATTCGGGTCGCTTCACCGCAGCCACAATCTCGTGCAATTCAACATCTTCCATTTCCCGGCTGCCGCTGCGTATCTTGACGGTAATATCACCAAACCAACGGCGACCGGTGGTTAGCGGAATCAATACTTCACTGGTTACATCCACCCCCGCCTCCGGTGGGTCATCACCCAGCGCAACCCGTGGGTACATTACCCCGACCACCTTGAAATATTCGGGGCCGATTTTTATGCGTTGACCAACCGCCTGACGAGCAGGGAACAAAGAGCGTGCAACTTCATATCCGAGCACACAAACATTTGCCACAAGCCGGTCGTCGGATTGGCTGATGAAACGGCCGCGGTGCATCATTCTGCCGGTTACATTGCGATAATCCCAGGTCGTGGCGAGAATGCGCGGGTTGAGAACATGTTCCTCGAAGCGGACCTCCTGGACGATATTGCGCACCGGAACCGCGTTTTGCACCCACGGGAATGTGTCGACCACCCTTTCATAATCCTCCCAGGTCAAACCATAATTGCTGACTCGAGTCTGTTGGTTGCTGACCAGGTCATCCGGCGGCTTGACGCTACGCAAGATGACATTCTGGCTGCCTAATTGGCGGATTTGATTCTGAGCTTCCTCACTGGCACCTTCACCGATGGCAAGCATTGCAATCACACTGCTCACCCCGAACAACACCCCCAGGGTGGTTAGCAGGCTGCGCAATTTGTGCAGTAGCAAACTTTTCACACCGAGCCGAACCGAACGCATGAAGGGAGATTTGAGCATCAGGCATGCCTCTCTTCAATCTCATCGACATKGCCATCCTTGAGCCGCAAAATCTTGTTCGCCCGGCGACCRATATCGGYTTCGTGAGTCACCAACAGAATGGTCTTGCCCTCGTCATGGAGCTCGGCGAACAAGTCCAGAATCTCCCTGGTAGTGTGAGTATCCAGATTGCCAGTAGCTTCGTCGGCAAGTATTWGKKCGKGSYYGYTRRTCAAGGAACGGGCGATTGCAACCCGCTGTTGTTGTCCACCGGAAAGTTCCGCAGGTCGATGCGACAAACGGTCGGCAAGTCCGACTCGTTCTGCCAATGCCTCGGCACGAGCAACTCCGTCATCAGGAGGATTGTCCTGATAAAAGAGCGGGACCATGATGTTCTCCAACATATTCAACTGTGGAATCAAGTTGAAGGATTGAAAGACAAACCCGATGGAAGACCCACGCAACTCACTCAGGCTGTCGTCGTCGAGTTCGTTGGTGTCGCGCCCATCGACCAGATAAGAACCTGAAGTCGGACGATCGATGCAACCGAGGATGTTGAGCAGGGTTGATTTCCCGCTGCCCGAAACTCCCATAATCGACCAATATTCACCGCTCCCGAATTGCACGCTGACCTGGTCAAGGGCATGCACCGTGGTGTTTCCCATCTGGTAGATGCGCGACACCTCGCGGAGTTCTGCGACCACTCTCATCGCTGTTCTCAGCCGCCGTGCGGACTGCCGCCGCGCTGACCGCCATCACCGCCCTGCCCACGCATGGCGCGAAATCGTTCCCTCATCTCCGGGGTAATTTCCGGACGTTCACCATCTTCGCCATTGGCACCCCAGTCATTTTCATGGACACCTGGTGCAGTCGTTGCTTCCGCAGCCGTATCGCTGTCATCCTCGACGTCGTTTTCATCGACAATTGCGGCATCTGCCCGCCCCCCACCCTCGGCAAGGAAGCCGGCGGGAGGGTTCAAAGCAACCACAGTCCCTGGATCAACGCCAGAGATGACCTCGATCCATTTTTCATTACTCTGTCCAATTTCGACTTCTACCACTTGTCCATCAACGAAACAAATTGTTTTATTGCCTTGAGTGAAAGCGGCCTGAAGAGGCATGTAAATGGTGTCGGCTAATTCAGCAACAATAATTTCAACCGCACAAGACATCCCTGGACGCATGTCGACATTCTCATTGAAAATTGAGACACGGGTTCGAAATAAACGCTGGTTTGGATTCGACCACCAACTGTTTTTATCGGGAAGCAACGCAACGAATTCGACCTCGCCATGCAAAGTTACACCGGGAATCGCATCTACAAATATTCGGCACTTTTGCCCCGCCGTGACCTTCTTGATAACCGATTCGTGCAAGCTGACTTCGGCCAGCATTCCACCCGTCCTGGGGATTGTCATGAGCTCTTGGCGCTCATACACCCTTGCCCCCTCCTCAATAATGTTTTCGCTACCACGGCGACCCTCACTCCGAGAGTAAACCACCATACCTCCCTCGGGAGCATATATTTTCGCATTGCTAATTTGTCGCTCAAGCTTGGCCAATCTTTCGATTTCGAAATCCGCTTTTGACTTGGCTGAGCGCATCGATGATTTCTTCTCGACCAGACGGGCTTCCGCCTGCAACTTGACCCGCTCCAACTCGCGTATGGCTTCAGTCACATCCGCATTCAAAACCGCCAACTCTTTGGGGTTGTCATATTTGATTAACAGGTCCTTGTTGCGCTTGTTCTGCTCCAGACGAATGGTGCTACGGCTGTACTGAAGCTCATCAGACTCCAACTCGGTGCGGGTCAGAAACCCTTTCTCATACAATTTTTCCGACCATTCCAGCCGATCCTTGGCCTGGGCCAGTTCCTCCTTGGCAATTTCTATTGTCTCGTCAGCTTCCTGGAGCTGTTGCGGCCAGTCGCCCTCCACATACTTGATCAAATCAGTTTTCGCAAACTCAAGATTTTGATTGGCGCGGGCAACATCACTGGTGTTCTGACTCTCTTGAATTCGATATCCTTGCTCCGCATTGATGAAGGTTGCTTTTGCTCCCTCAGTCGCTATTTCCTGCCCAATCTTGCGGTCTATCAAGGCGGAAGCATCCAGTTCGGCAACAAGTTGTCCCTTGGATACAGCACTACCCTCCTCGATAAGGAAAAGGATTTGGGATTCTCCTTCCAGGCTATTGGTGATTTTTGCAGAGTTACGCGCAGACAGGTTACCGCGCTGAACCACACTGATGGTCAAGGGTCCTCGGCGCACCTCGGCGCCGAGGATGCCGGTATCGCT
>NVRO01000065.1 GCA_002400895.1 Planctomycetota bacterium | reverse complement strand
GGTCTCCGGAATTACCGATCAAGTAGGGGACATCGAGACCCCAGGGGGCAATAACAGCTTCCGCCAACTTGGCCGCGCGCTCTACTCCAACCCGGTTGATCATCTGGAATGGCCCGTGTGGCCACCGCAAACCAACCCGCGCCCCAATGTCGGTGTCCTCAACCGAGCCGACCCCCTCGTGGACCAATTGGGCCGAAACATAAAAGGTCACACCCATCAAGCGATTGGCAATGGCGTCGTATTTCGATTTGTCAGGATCTCCGTCAAAGCACCAATTCTCGCCGGTCTCCACCTGCCTGATAAGCCCCATGGTCGGGGAATAGAAAGCGTGAAGAGCCAGGCCCAGAGTATTTGCGGCGTGCATGCTGATTGGCACTCCGGTCACATTCATTAATTCGAACGGCCCCATCCCCACGCCGAAACATTTCTTTGCTGCCCACTCGATGGTGGCAATGTCTGCTACGCCTTCGTCGAGCAAGCGCACCGATTCATTAATCCATGGCACAAAGTAACGATTGACTACGAATCCAGGCGCATCGGCTGAATGAATAGGGGTTTTGGCAATTGACTCTTGTGCAGACCAGGCCGCGGAGAGCGCATTGGGGTCGGACCCTTCGTGCCCAATAACCTCCACCAGGCGGTTCATTGCCGGATGGTAAAAGTAATGCAGACCAATCACCCGCTCCGGATTAAGGCATGCCTGTGCTATATCTTTTACATAAAAGGAAGATGTGTTGGTGCCAAGAATTGCGTTTGGCTTGCATACTTCGCCAAGGCGCTTGAAGACGCTCCGCTTTACTTCGAGGTCCTCGAACACCGCTTCGATAACCAAATCCGTATCGGCCAGATTGTTCCAATCCGCAGTCGCGGTGACATTGGCGAGAATCTTCTCCACCCGCCCAGGCTTGAAGATGCCACGCTCAATACCCTTGTGGAGCAGGGTGCTGATTCTTTCTAGTCCGCGCTGGGCGGCCTCTTCGTCCAAATCCACCAGGATGACGGGGAATCCTTCGGTGGCGATTTTTTGGGCGATGCCGGCACCCATGTTGCCGGCGCCAACAACGGCGAAAGTATTAACTTCGAATAGACTCATTTGATTTTTTCGAGGGGATTGCAAGGCCTGCGGGGAACGTATTCTATCGGTCTCCCGAATAGTGATACTCCTGCGCCAAGTCATCAAGTCCTTCCACGCGGATGGCAATCAAACACCAGTGCTCCAGATTCCCGAACTGGACATTGCCGCGGGCGAGCGCGTGGCAGTGGTGGGGGATTCAGGGTCAGGTAAAACCACTTTCCTTAACCTGGTCAGTGGACTGTTACTGCCTGATTCCGGGAGTGTCGAGGTTGCCGGAACCGACCTGGCGGGGCTCTCTGAGCACCAACGCGACCAATTCCGGGCCAGTCATTGCGGCTATGTCTTTCAATCATTCCACCTGCTGGATGGATTTACTGCACTGGAAAATGTAGAGCTTGGAGCAGTATTTGCCCGTGGAGGCTCCGACCGAGGCCGCGCCCAACACCTCTTGTCGGCAGTGGGCCTGTCCCACCGACAACACTACTTTCCCAGCCAACTTTCGGTTGGGCAGCAGGCACGGGTTGCCTTGGCGCGGGCGATTATTAACCGCCCCCAAGTACTTCTCGCCGACGAGCCGACTGGCAGTCTGGACGAAAACAATCGCAAGGTTGTGCTCGAGTTGTTGCTCGAGACCTGCGCCGCTGACAACATCACTTTGGTGTGCGTTACCCACGATCCATCTCTGGCGTCCGAGCTGGGGCGGGTATTAAAGATGGAGGACTTTAAGTGAACAAGTTCAGGATAGTGGCACGCAACTTGCGTCGACGACCGTTAGCGACAACGCTGACGACGCTATCCGTGGCTCTCGGAGTCGCTCTGTTTGTAACCGTGGGAGCGCTGCGCAAGGCTGGAGAAGAAGGCTTCAAGCGGTCTGCCGCGCTTTGTGATTTGGTGGTTGGAGCCAAGGGCTCGCCACTTGAGCTGACCCTGAACACGATGTATCACATGGGCCAAAGCCCCGGGAACATTCCCTTTTCCCTATGGGATGAGCTGGGCGCTCGCGATGGAGTGAAGTGGACAGTGCCGCTGATGGTCGGTGACAGTTGGCGCGGTTGGCGTGTAATCGGAGTGACCGACGATCTTTTTTCCCAGGTCGAACTAAGCACTTTCGGCAAGCTCAAGTTCTCTTCCGGGCGCCCGTTCGTTTATTCAGCAGATGACTTTCGYCACGACCATGCTGAAATCGGACACCAACATGGTGGCGATGTCGAAGCCGTGGTTGGCGCAACGACCGGCCTTGAAATTGGTTTTGAATTTCATCCAGCTCACGATTTRCGAGCAAATTCAGAAGCGGAGCAACACCGTGAATTGACCGCCAGCGTGGTTGGAGTGCTGGCCCCAACCGGGACGCCGCTCGACCGTGCCATTTATATTCCCGCCGGGGCCTATTGGATGGTTGAAGGKCACCAGGCGGAGGAARCGACCAYTGCTGGTGGTGCGCGGGATCCGCATGGAGTAAGCGCAGTCTTGGTACGCTCCAAGCCCGGATTTTACCATATCAAATTGTGGAGAGAATTGAACGATCGTCTCGATGCTCAAGCGGCCCAGCCAGCGATCGAAATTCGCCGCCTGTTCGATATTGTTGGAGTGGCCGAYCAGGCCTTACGCCTGGTCGCCGCCCTGGTGGTAGCAGTAGCCCTGGCAGGAGTGCTGGTCGCGGTTTACAACACCATGGGATCACGTCGCCGCGAGTTTGCAGTTTTCCGTGCACTCGGCGCCAGCCGCTCCACGGTTCTGTTTCTGGTCGTTGGCGAGGCGGCAAGCGTTGCCGCTCTCGGCGGGATAACAGGGCTATTAATGGCCGGCATCGGCGTCAGCCTTGCCTCGTCGGAACTGCTTGACCGCACAGGTGTTGAAGTATCAGCAATGCCTGGCGTTAGCGAACTATACCTGTTAATAATGGTAGTTGGTGTCGGTGCTTTGGCCGGCCTGGTGCCAGCCTTGGCTGCCTACCGCACAGAAGCCGCTCGCCATCTATCCTCAAACTTGTGACCTTGACCCCATCCCCCCTGACGATCCGAATGCGACGATTTTTTCCCCTTGCATTTCTGGTTTTTGCTGCCTGCAGTGGCGACCAGACCCCGGCAATTGTCAAGGCGGAAACCCCGGTTCCTGATACGACCACGGCGCAGTCTGCCGCCGACTTGCTTCAGGCCGAGGGATTCGAGTTGTTTCGTGATGTCGACATCCAGCTTAGCGCCTTCGACCACGCCGGAACTTCGGCCGACCCGATTCCAATCGATGTAGATGTTCTCGGAGCTTGGATTTTCGACGAAGAGAAGACAACGGCATTTCCCTCGTTCGTGCAGAGCCTCCACGGCCGCAAGGTTTTCATGAAGGGCTTCATGCTTCCCGATGTCGATTTTGAACATATCACCCAGTTCCACTTGGTGCGAAGCTTGTGGGGTTGTTGTTTCGGTGCTCCGCCACGAGTGAACGAATTGATTCGTGTGACCGCTCCCGACCCCGGAGGAATTGACTACTCGTATAACACCCTGGAGGTTGTAGGGACTCTGGAAGTTGTGTTTGAAATGGAAGATGGCATCATTGAAGATCTTTATCGACTCAAGGCTGAGAGCATTACCGTGCTCGACGAGTTTGATGACCCCGAGGCTCCAACCGGTTTCGATCCTGCCGCCGCCTTCTGATGTCGACTCTTTCGGATCTGGTCACAACCTCTCGGGCGCTTGGCGCAAACTCTGATTACGTCATGCACGGCGGTGGCAATACTTCGGCCAAGGGAAGCATGCTCGACATAACCGGCGAAGAGCTTGAAGTTTTATGGGTGAAGGGATCCGGGTGGGATCTTGCCACAATTGAAGAAGCGGGCTTCCCGGCGCTTGACCTGGCAGCGCTGCGTCGGATGCGTACGCTTTCCGAACTGAGCGACGAAGACATGGTTCGCGAACTTCGCCGCCACATGCTCGACCCGGGAGGTCCGAGCCCATCGGTAGAAACGCTGCTCCACGCCTTTTTGCCACACCGTTTTATTCTTCACAGCCATGCGGACGCGATTTTGGCGATTTCGAATCAGGAAGGCGGCGAAGAAAAGTGCCGCCAACTATTTGGCAACCGGCTGGCGTACTTGCCATTCGTAATGCCCGGATTCCCGCTCGCCAAGGCGGTTGCTGAAGCAGTGGAAAGCAATTCCGAAGTAGAGGGAGTATTTCTCCACCACCATGGGTTGTTTACCTTTGCCGACGAGGCAAAGGCAGCGCTTGATCTTCACCGCGAGTTTGTCGAGCTTGCTGCCGACCAAATGAATGTCGATACTGAAACTGCGGATGTCGCTCCAACCCGGGATGTGCTTGAATGGGCTCCGATTTTGCGAGGTGCATGCAGCCGCAACATCTCTTGTATTTTTTCTTTGCGCCAGTCTCCCGTGTTATTGCACCTTTTAAGTCGTGATGATGCACGCGATTTGTTTGTTACTCCTCCACTAACCCCGGACCACGCCTTACGGACCAAATCCCTGCCATGTTGGATTGATTCGATTGAAACAGCAATTCATAGTATCGATCAATACCGAGAAGACTACTTGGCATATTTCAAGCGTGGATGTGAGGCTCGCGGAGAGCGTGTAGCGCTTGACGCTGCGCCGCGGGTGTTATTGGTGCCGGGCTTGGGTGTTGTCGGGACTGGCAACAGCCGACGAGCCGCTGAGATTGCCGCCGATATCGCCGAGCACACCTTGATAACCAAGGCCGCAGCCGCGGGCTCAGGTTTTGGAGCTTACCGCGGATTGTCGGAACTGGATTTGTTCGATATGGAATATTGGTCTCTGGAGCAGGCCAAGCTAGGGCGCAATGCCAGCTCCGAACTGCAGGGCAAAGTGGCGGTGATTACTGGCGGTGCCGGCGCGATTGGCGAAGGTGTTGCGGTTGAACTCCTCAAGGCCGGAGCAGAAGTTGCCCTGCTTGATATTTCGGCCAAGCGGGCTGAAGAAGCGGCAGAGCGGATTGGCGCTTTTGCTCAGGTCGTCGACGTCACTAATGTCCAATCAATGGAAGATGCCGTTCGTGCGGTCTGCGCTCGGTTTGGAGGAATAGACATTCTGGTTCCAAACGCCGGACTCGCCGCGGTGTCTCCAATCTACGAAACTGATCCGGAGGAATTCCGTCGCCTGGTGGAAGTTAATCAGACTGGCGCCTTCCTCACCATTCAGGCTGGTGCTCGCGTGATGCGTTCTCAGGGGCGCGGTGGTTCCATTGTGCTGATTTCCTCCAAGAATGTTGCTGCTCCGGGAGCCGACTTTTCGGCGTATAGTTCCAGTAAGGCCGGAATGCACCAGCTCGGTCGGGTATCGGCAATAGAGTTGGCGGCTGACGGCATACGCGTAAACATGATTTGTCCCGACGCCGTTTTTCAGCACCACAGCAATCCCTCAGGGTTGTGGGCTGAGGTCGGTCCGGCCCGAGCGCAATCCAAAGGGTTGGCGCCAGAAGAACTTGAAGAGCATTATCGCCAACGCAATCTCCTGAAGGTCACGGTCAGCGCCTCTGACGTCGGCCGCGCAGTCCTGTTTTTTGCCGCATGCCGTACGCCAACTACCGGCGCCTCCCTGCCGGTCGATGGCGGAATCATAGGAGTTATTTAGCAATGTTTGGGACTGTTAAATTGTGATGAAGCCATCCGGAAACCTTTCAGCTGCTGCAGCGCTGTCGAGGAACCCAGACTCGGCCACGGCAATTCACGAATCAGTGGAAGGCATACTTGACCGTCTTGGCGGCAACCCGGACATTGCCGTTGTTTTCTTTACCCCCGACCATAACAATCGGGCCGAAGAAATTTGTGCCGAACTACATCATGGCCTTGGGCCGGAAACCTTGATTGGCGCTTCTGCCAGTGGGGTTATTGCCGGTGCATTGGAAGTCGAACATGGGCCAGGAATAGCAGTTTGGGCGGCACGCGTTCCGGGAGCCCGAGCGCAATCATCTGCGCTCGAGTTCGAGCATTCCGGAGACGGTGGCCTGGTCCGTGGCTGGCCAGATGTTGGCGAAGAAGCGAGCGTGGTATTGCTCGCAGATCCTTACAGTTTTCCACTTTCTCCATTTCTTTCTTCATTGCGCAAAAACGCGAAAATGCCTTCGATTGTTGGCGGAGTAGTGAGTGGTGGAAGCCGCCCGGGCAGCAACCGGATTATTATTGACCATCGAGTCCAGACTGGTGGTGTCGCCGGTCTGGTAATGGACGGCATGGCAGCAGTCGAACCACTTGTGGCACAGGGGTGCTGCCCGGTTGGTCACCGTTTCGTGGTTACCCGCTGCGAGGACAACGTTGTTCTCGAGCTGGACAACCAACCTGCCTACCAGAGCTTGGCGCAAATGCTGGAGGGGCTCAACGAAGAAGAGTCGCGACGATTCCGTCACGCTCCGCAGGTTGGCCTTGGCAAAGTAAGTTCTCTCGGTGAACTTGGACCGAGCGGTTTTGTAATCAGGGGAGTGGTC
>NVRO01000064.1 GCA_002400895.1 Planctomycetota bacterium | reverse complement strand
CCTTGTATGACGCATAACGAATCAGACCACGAGGCTGATTGGTTTTGTCCATAATACTGTCACAGGCATCAATACACATACCGAATGGTGCGCGCTTCATGTCGGTAACTACCGGACATGCGAGATGGGGGATGTCCGCATATAGTTGCAGCTCGACCTGTTTCGGATCGATCAGAATCAGGCGCAACAATTCCGGACCGCGAGTCAACAACAAGGTCATCAGAATGCTGTTCAAACACACCGACTTGCCCGATCCAGTGGTGCCCGCAACCAGCATGTGCGGCATTACGGCAAGGTCCTCAACTACCGGCTTGCCGAGAGTGTCGCGACCAATCACCATCGGCAGACTCATATTGGTGGTATCTGATTCCACGAAAACATCCTTCAAGAAGACACTTTCTCGGTTCAGGTTTGGAACTTCAATCCCGACCGTGGTTCTTCCCGGTAAGGGATAAACAATCCGTACACCGTGGCTGCCGAGTTGAACCGCCATGTCGTCGCGCTGATTCTTGAGCTTTTTGACCGATACCCCCTGGGCAAGCTTTACTTCAAACAAGGTCAGGGTTGGTCCCCGCTCGGCGCCGACAACCCGCGCGTCGAGACCAAAGGCGTCAAAGCATGTCTGCAATCGCTGCCCCATCGAATCAATCTCCTCCTGCATCCGCGAACGGTCAACTTTTTTACTTTCGGACAAGATGGTGATGGGGGGAAGTGATTCCAGTTGTGGTCTCGCCCGACGACGCGGCTTGGGTTGCTGCCGGGAGTCGGTGTGCTCATGGCCCAGACTGGGCCCATCGGAAATGCCCGGCAACCGTTCTGGCTCGCCACCAGGAACTGCAACGGGAGTGTCACCAACCGATGGGACTGGTTCTGTTGGTGGAACGATTTCCACCACCGGTGGTTGCGGCTCCAATGCTGTTGGCGCCGGTTCCACCGCAGTCGGAGCACTCAAATTGGAAGGTATTGAATCCGATGGGACAGGACTATCTGCACCCGCACCTTCCGGTGTACCGGGAACGAATGGTTGATTAACCCCAAGTAGCCCGGCCCATAAGCGGCGAAGACCACGGGAAGCCAAGGCCTTGTTCTGGTTGGCTTCATCAGCCAGTCGGCGGGCCCCGCCCAAGGGTAAAGTTCCCTGCACCATGCCTTCGCGACCACGGCGCAACAGTTCCTTGATCAAAGGCACGAACGCCCACTCGGTCGCCAACAAGGTGGCAACCAACCCGAGCAAGGTCAGTAATACCGAGGAACCGAATGCCCCCAGCGCGTCCACCAATGGAGGGAATACGGAGTGTCCGAACCAACCTCCGCGCCCATGCGGGAAACCATCCGTGGGCAAGGAGTCAGGAGAAAAACCGGCGGCCACCGTTGCGGCAGTCAAAGCCAAAGTCAACGCTCCGGCCAACTTGAGCAGACCACTGCTCTCGGAATCTCGCACCAACCTGGCAATACCCCAAAAGGAACCAAAGGCCGGCAACAAATAGGCGCCAACACCAAAGAAGCTCAGCAGGAACTCCGCAGTTCGGTATCCCAGCGTGCCACAAATGTTGTCATCAACTGCACCGGTTCGGAAATCAACCAATGCAGCGAAGGCGAAAATGGAAACTGCCGCCAGGGTCATGCCAATCGGTTGACGGGCACGTTCTCCACGCATGCCGCTTAATACTTTCTCTATTGCCAGCTTGGCGGCAGAAAAAGCCACCACAATAATGGTGACCAACCCGGCAAGAACGGCGCGAAGTCCTTCGGTAATAAAGCCGGCCTGGCGGGAAACGGATGAGTTGTGATAGGAACCACGGCGCTTGCTCCCTTTACGGGAGAAGCCTTTCCGGGTAGTAGATTTTTTTCGTCTGGCGGMGACCACGATTAACAATACAAATCCTAATGCCTAGAGGGCACCCATTCCAAGTAGCGAATGGACTCCTTTTGCTGTTTTTTTCCGGATGGTGGTAAAAGTGCTCGAGTCTTAACCAGATATTGTGGCCGTGACCAGYTGGCGGGCTAATTTYCCCTTCGGTGCCGGGCCCAGCAATCTTTCGCTGCCATCGGCTCCGAGCAGCAAAATCTCACCCTCTGCCGAATTCTGCGTATTTAGCCCGTTCAAAGCTACAAAATCAAGATCCTTGGTGAGCAATTTACGTCTGGCTTCCGATTTCGCACCGATTCCACCATCTTCCAGAGCAAAGCCAACCACCAACTTGCGGKGGCCTCGACTGCGCACCGCCGACTGTGCCAAAGTCTTGACAATATCAGGGTTTGGGAGCAACTCGATGGTCGGTAWTACACCTTTTCYACGCTTGMGYTTGCGCCGTGCAATCTTGGCAGGTCTGTAATCAGCAACCGCCGCAACCGCGAACAAACCGTCGCAATCGGGCCAGACCTTCCGACAAGCTCCAAGCATCTCTCTGGCGCTCCCGACCTCCACCACCTTGGCATTGCGGGGAGGTTGTAGCGCGCAGGGGCCGGTAACCAGAACAACCTCATGTCCCTTCCCAAGTAGTGCCCGGGCAACCTCATAGCCCATTCGGCCGCTGGAGTGGTTACTGATAAAGCGAACCGGATCAATTGCCTCCCGGGTTGGCCCTGCAGTAACCAAAAAGCGCATCAGCTAGCCAACATTTGCTCGATGGCTTCGACTACTTCGCTAGCTTCGACCATGCGCCCTTCACCTTCTTCACCACAAGCGGTGGAACCCTCCACCGGGCCAATGCATTTCCACCCATCGGCTTCGAGTTGCGACACATTGCGCTGGGTGGCTGAATGATTCCACATTTCAGGGTTCATGGCCGGAACGAACATGCGCGGCTTGCCCCGTTCGAAAGCCAGGCTCAAAGAACCCAACAAATCACCGGCAAGGCCGTGGGCAAGCTGGCTAATGCGGTCTGCCGTAGCCGGCACCACCACCAGAATGTCACCTTCCCGAGCCAACGAGATGTGATCCATTCCACTGGGGTCTTGGGGTTGCCACTCATCCCACACCGCCTGATTGCCGGTGACACAGGAAAACTGAACCGGTTGGATCAGCTTGGTGGCTCCAGTGGTCAATACTGCCTGCACCAAATGACCGCGCTTGGCAAGTTCCGAACAAATGGTTACTGCCTTGAAACAGGCGGCAGAACCGGAAACTCCAACAATGATGGTGCTCATGATGCGACCTCCAATCCAAGAATGGATTCGACTTCCGCAATCATACGCTCAAGTTCGTCATTGACCACCACATAGTCGTATTCGTCCGCGTAACACATTTCCTGTTTAACAATCGACATGCGCATGTCCATTTCTTCAACCGACTCGGTTCCGCGGGCAACAAGTCGTTGCCGTAATTCATCCAATGATGGGGGAGACACAAAAATTGAAACTACCGGCAAGTCGGTGTCACCGAGCTGGGCTGCGCCCTGGACGTCTATCTCCAACAGGATGTCCTTGCCGGAGTCGACTGCCGCGACCACATCCGAACGCAGAGTTCCGTAGCAGTGGCCATGGACTTCCGCCCATTCGAGAAACTCGCCGCGGTCTGCCATAGCGCTGAATTCTGCGGCATCGACAAAGCGGTAGTCGCGCCCATCAACCTCATCATCGCGCATTTGGCGAGTAGTCGCAGATACTGAAAAAGTGACTTGCGGAAAAGAAACCAGATGACGCCACAATGTTGACTTGCCCGAAGCAGTCGGGCCAGAAATAACAATCACTCGTCCGCGCTCACTCGACATTGGCTACTTGCTCCTTGAGCTGCCCGACCAACACTTTCATCTTCACCACCAGTGAAGACATCTTCACATCCGAGGATTTATTTCCGAGCGTAGTCACTTCCCGATGGCATTCCTGAATTACAAATTCAAGTTCGCGTCCACAAGAACCGCCCATTGCGATTAAAGCACGGAGAGTCCCCAGGTGAATCTCCAGCCGCGCAAGTTCTTCCTGCACGTCGGCACGCTCCGCCAACACCACTAGCTCACGGCTCAAGTCGAGTGGCTCTTCCACGCCGATTGAATCCCAAGCTTCCTGCACCCGTTGGCGTAACCGCTCGGCAGCTGCCGACTTGACTTGCGGTTGGTGCTTGGTGACCGTGGCGAGGTGTTTATCCAAACGCCCGATGAGGCGCAATAACTCGCGCACCAGGCTGGCGCCTTCCTTGGCACGCGCTTCTATCAATGCCGCGAGGGCATCCTTGAAGGCTGCGCTGACCGCACGATTAGCTGCCCGCCGTTCGGCATCAGCTTCGGGAGCCTGCTCCAATGCACCCGGCAGCGCCAGCAATTCTGCCAAACCCGGATCCTGAATTTCCAAACCGAGTTCTTTTTCGAGACCGCGCCATTCTTTCAGATAACGGCGCATCAGGTCATGGTCCACCGCGGAAGCGCGGCGGTGCAAGCTCCGCAATCGGACCTGGCCTTGAACGGTTCCGCGAGAAAGGGCACGCCGCAACATGGTTTCCAGTTTCGGCTCCAGTTCCAGACGATCGTTTGGCAATCGAAGCTTTATTCCCAAGCCTTTGCCGTTGACAGAACGCAACTCAACTTCAGCGGAAAAGCGCGAATCGGCATAACTGCCGCGGCCAAAGCCGGTCATGCTACAGATAATATTGGTGGTCGCTGCCATCAGAGCTTGCTCAGCTGATGCCGGGACGACTGCCCGGTTTGACTGCCGGCCCGTTGTCGGCCGCGGCGCACAATGGACAATCCGCTGCTTCCCACGAAGGGATTTCCAGGTCCGCCAGGCGGAAGTAGGCATGGTTTTCGCCGAATGGATTTTCCATGCCGGAACGATTGACCAGGGAAGCTACTGCGGCTTCACTTGCGCCCATTTCGGTCAACATCGCCAGCACCTCCTTGACACTCTTACCGGTGGTGACCACATCTTCGGCAACCAATACCCGCGCGCCGGCTTCAATGGTGAACCCGCGCCGCAAGGTAAACCCTGCATCGTTCGCACGCTCGGCAAAGATACCGGGCACACTCAGAGCACGTGCGAGTTCGTAACCCATGGTCACCGCTCCCATCGCCGGACCCACTACCAGATCATACGGCTGAGTACCAAACCGCTCGCCAATCATGGTCGCAATATCGGCACAGGCAGCACCGGCACGCTCGGGGTACTGCAACATTTTTGCACACTGCACATAGCGACCGGCATGGCGACCGGAAGAAAGCAGAAAGTGGCCGTCAAGCAATGCTTCGCTGTCACGAAGCGATTGCAACAACCGCTCGCTGTAGATTTCGGAAGCGGCAGTCACCACGTTGTTACTGATTGCTTTCTTCAGGAGCCGGAATGGAAATTGCCGGCGGAGTCGGCTGAGCAGAGTCCAGCGTTGCACCAACAGAGCCCGCATCCGGGTCGCCACCGGTCCAATGCAGACCAAGTGCGGCGACAATCCAAATGGCAAACAAACCAAAGGTAAACCGGTTAATGCCCCCGGCACGAGGCCCGAAAGTTTCGGCACCAGCACCGCCAAAAGCTTCGGACAGACCGCCACCTTTAGGTTCTTGCATCAAAACCACGAAAATCAGCAGAATTGCCGACAAGAAGAACAGGGCGTAAAGGAAGAATTCCATGATTATGTTCAGGTGGCAGAAGCTGCGTCCAGGATTGGACCAAACTGTTCGATGCTGAGCGCGGCGCCACCAACCAGCGCGCCGTCGATGTCGGGCTGGCGGAGCAACTCGGCAGCATTGCTGGGCTTGACGCTACCGCCATACAGGATGGGTATTTGGGCAGCGGCTTCGGCCCCTAGGATACCCGCGATTTGAGAACGTGCTTCAGCATGTGCGGACTGAGCCATCTCCGGGGTGGCGGTCTCGCCAGTGCCGATTGCCCAGACCGGTTCATAAGCCACTGAAACCCGRTCGATCTGGGTCGGCTTGACCATCTTCAGCGACTTGAGCTGCCGCGCAAGCACCGCGAAAGTCTCACCTGCTGCGCGCTGTTCAAGAGTCTCGCCAATACACAACATCACGTCAAGCTTGGCGCGAAGCACCAATTTGACCTTCTCGGCAATGAGAGCGTCGTCCTCGGCAAAAACGTGGCGGCGCTCGGAATGCCCTAGCAGGACCACTTTCACACCCATGTCCCGCAACTGATAGGGAGATATTTCTCCGGTAAAGGCGCCTTCTTTTTTCGGCCAGCAATTCTGGGCACCGAGGATGACGTTGCCCGCCTTGATATTGCGACGAACATGGTCGAGGTGGACAAAAGTTGGAAAGACCATGCATTTGCGCTGGTTGTTATGTCCCTGGTGAGCCGCAACATCGCGAGCGAGGGCTGATGACTTTCGCCGGGTCAGGTGCATCTTCCAGTTGCCGGCAATGATTGGAGTACGGGTCACGATTTATGTATTGAGTTAAGTAATTAAATGATGTGAGTCGCGGCTTGAACAGTATTGAGAGAACGACCAACCGCATTGAGTACTGCCCTGGTGGTATCCATTGCAGTACAAAATTCTTGAGGAGACAGCGCCTGCTTGGAATCGGAAACCGAGCTGGCAGGAAATGGATGTACTTCCACCATAAAGCCATCTGAAGCTTTAAAAATCGTACCGTCATACAACATATAGCAAGCACGGGATTTTTTAGATGCTAACGCTAG
>NVRO01000063.1 GCA_002400895.1 Planctomycetota bacterium | reverse complement strand
CATGTGGACTTCTTCGTTCTTCTCCACTTCCACCCTGGCACGAAGACTCCATCCGCCCCCCTCGAGGGGGTGCTCAACCGGGTCGGCGGCAAAGCGATCCGCCCCGAAGGACAATTGCCGGCGTGAGGGTGGCACCGGATCTACCGCCGGCAACTCACCCGGGTTAAGTTTGACTTCCGCCGGGAAGGCATCGGTTCCGGTGACCTTACGCGGTCCCATCAGGATGCCGGCGGTTCCCACCCCCAGCAGGAGAATGAGGGCAATCAGCCCAGAGCGTTGGATTCGGTCCATTGGATTAATTCGGAAACAGTTACTTTAGAACGCCGTTTTTCAATTACGGCACGAACGGCCAGCCCGAGCAGGGCCGACAAGGAAATGATTGAGGATCCGCCGCGACTAACGAAGGGTAGCGGCAATCCCTTAGGTGGCACCATGCCAGTAACAACTGCCATATTCAAGGCAGCCTGCATCGAAATCATCAATACCGCAGCAGCCATCAGCACCGCACCGTAGCGGCATCTGGCGCGGCGTACTACTCGCATCCCCATCAGGGTAAATACAACAAACAAACTCCACACCAGGAGAGTGCCAAACATGCCCCACTCTTCAGCCAACAGGGCGAGAATGAAATCGGTGTCTCCCTCGGGAACGAAACCGTTTTTGAGCACTCCCTGGCCGGGCCCGACCCCGGTCAAGCCACCGGCGGCAAAGGCCTCCTGCGCTCGTTGTAGCTGGAAGCCGGGTTCGCCGGAAATAAAGGAGCTAAGCCGCGAGTCGACGTGGTCGAACAGAAACATCATCAACACCAGAGCGCCAATCAGGAAAAACACCAACGGCCGCAATACCACCAGCGGAGTCCCGGCAAACAACAGAATCATCCCGGTTGCACCAGCCAGAATCACCACTGAACCAAGGTCGGGCTGCAACAGGATAGGAACTGAGACTACCCCCAAAATGAGAATGACCTTCCACACCTCGCCAGCTTGAGTCAGGCGCAAGGGGTCATGCGCCGCCCACGACGCCAGCACTGCCGGCCATAAGAATTGCAAAAATACCGACGGTTGCAACAGAAATGGGCCCAGCGCGATCCAGCGAACTGCGGCATGACTTTCATGGCCGAAGCCGGGCACCAGTTTCATCGCCACCAGGACCAGAAACACCAACAAAATCAGGGCTGGGCCGAATCGGCGAAAACTCTCAGTTGGTAGAGAGAAACATACCAGGAAACATCCAAGCCCGAGACCGAGGTGGATGCAGTGCAAGCCCATCTTGCTCCAGGCTTCGCCGGGGGGGGCGGCTGACACTCCGGATGCCAAGCCCATGAACGCCAACACCCCGATGCAGGCAAGCATGACTACCAACGGGTTGCGAAGATTCTCCGGTGCCCGGGCAAGTCTGCTGTGGCTGGCACTCATCGCAACTTGATCAACAACAAACCGAGAGCGGCAGAGATGGCACCGCCGATCCAGAAACGGGAAACGATTTTGGCCTCGTGAATACCGCGAAGCTCAAAGGCATGATGAATGGGTGCCTTCCTGAACAATCTCTTGCCGGTCAACTTGAACCAATAAATCTGCAGCAAGCTGGTGCTCACATCCAACACATATACACCTGCCAGCAGTGGCAACGCCAACTCCTGCTTCGAGACTATGGCCAGATATCCGATCATCGCCCCCATTGGTAAGGACCCACTGTCCCCCATGAACACTTCGGCCGGATAGGAGTTGAACCACAAGAACCCAAGGGTGGCGCCAAGCACCGCTCCGCCCATCACTGCGACCTCCCCGGCACCGGGAATAAAGGGGATGTGGAGATACTCCGCCAAACCGGCATGGCCCGCCGCGTAGGTGGCAACGGTCAAGGCGCAAAATGCAATCAGACCGGAGCCGGCGGCCAAGCCATCAAGCCCATCAGTGACGTTGGCGGCATGACTGGTAGCAAGAATCACGAATGATTCGAATACCACGAACACGCCGAGGCTGATCCAGGCGACGTCGCCGGTATTGGCAACCAGATCCTTGATCAGCGGAAAGTAGATATGACCTATATCCGGACGCCCGGTCCGTTCTCCCATCAACCACAACATGGTGGCCACGTAGCCGGCAAGCAACACCGTGGCAAACATTTTGGTACTCCGCGACAGCCCATTGCGATTACCTTCACGTTTCCATTTGATCCAATCATCAAAAAATCCGAGGGTGCCCATGCCAACCAGCAGGATGGCTCCCAACAAAACCAACAATTCTCCGGGGTTGGCAAAGACCAGGGTCGACACCAGAATCGCGGTGACCCAAAACACACCTCCCATGGTCGGGGTTTCGCTCTTGCCACGGGCTTTATGCAGCGCAGCAATTTCAGGGTCGTCATTACTGCTTGAGTTYTCCCACACCCCGGCCCGGCGCAATGCATTTATCACCGGACGACCTAGAAGCAGAGCAGACAAAAAGGCGAAGGTGGCAGCCAACCCAATGCGCACAGTGATGTATTCAAGTGCTTGCAAGGGTTGCCACAGACTGGCAAGCCACGGGGTAATCCAGGTAATCAAGACATCACCTCAGTGCGACAGAAAAGTCCATCCAGGGACGGCAATAGTTTTTCCAGTTGTTCGGCTCTTGAAGCCTTGAGCAAGACCACACAATCCGGTACCAGCAACTGCGAGAGAATGGCCGTGTCAAGCTCTTCGACCCGATCAAAATATTTGAAATTGCACGCTGCGCCAACATTGTCGGCTGCGTCAAGAATCTGTTTTCCACCGGRTCCAATACCAATCATCAAATCCAGCTTACAGTCGGCTGCATAGAATCCGAGCTCGGCGTGGAAATGGGGTGATTGCGCACCAAGTTCGTGCATGGTTCCGAGGATTGCAACCCGGGTTGCCGGGCACGGCCAGTCACGCAAGCAGGTGAGTGCCGCGCGCATCGAGCAGGGACTGGCGTTGTARGAATCGTCGATTACCTGGAGCTGGTCGAAACACTGCAACTCCATCCGCCCGGCGGGACCGCGTACTTTGCTCAAGCGCGTGCGCAGTTGCTCCGGGCTCACTCCCAGATGAGCAGCAAGGGCAACCGCAACGGCAACCGTCTCAGCTTGGTGCCGGGCCAACAGAGCAAGCTTGACCACCCCGCATTCGGGCAGATCCAGGGTGAAGTTGCCGGGAACGCTTTTACACAAATGTCGCTGATGCTGATCCAACCCACACAAGTTTGCGCCAAGCCCCCACATTTGGCCGTTGGCAGCAGCCACTCCGGCAGTTTCCCGGGTACTCCATACGGTCGCTTTTGCAGCCGCACACAACTTGCTTTTTTCCTTGGCTATGGTTGACAAACTGCCCATTCCTTCAAGGTGAGCGTCAGAAAGTGCAGTTAACCAGACATGGTCAGGTTGAGCAATACTCAACAGGACATCCATTTCACCGGGTTCGTTGACCCCATATTCGAGCACCATTCGCTTGCTGCTCGGAGCCGCCGCCAACACCGCCAACGGCAAGCCTATTTCGGAATTAAAGGAAGCCGGAGCGGCATGCACTGCCTCAGCCTCCCCGCCCAATAGAAGTGCAAGGACATCCTTGGCACTGGTCTTGCCGACTGCACCGGTAATGCCAATCAATTCACACTGCAGGTCGGCCAGATGGCAGCGCGCCAGCTGCTGCAGGGCATGCAAACTGTTCTCAACCAGCAACAAACTCAACTCCGCCAGTTGCTTGAGTTGATTTGCCGGTGGCATGACCGAGATCAGGGCAGCAGATGCTCCGGCAGCGGCCGCCTGGTTCAGGTAGTCATGACCGTCAACACGGGCGCCCGGCAAAGCGACAAACAAATCCCCCGGGTCAAGTTTGCGGCTATCAGCATGAGCAATACCGGACACCAGGATATCGGGGCCATGCACTTCAGCCCCACAGCGGGCCGCCAGTTCCTGCACTTTCAAGCCATGCACTGCACCGCCTCCTCAAGTTCAATGCAGTCATCGAAGAAACTACGCTTGCCGTTAATTTCTTGATAGTTCTCGTGGCCTTTACCGGCAATCAATAAAACCTCACCGGGATTCAACAAGGATACCGCCTGGCGGATTGCCTGGCGCCGGTCAATTTCACACATTACCGGTGAAACCGAGCGTGCCCCGACTGCGACCGCCTCGACAATAGCCTGCGGATCTTCAGTTCTGGGATTATCGGAGGTTACCAGGCACCAATCGGCGCCTTCAGCTGCTGCTTGTCCCATCGATGCACGTTTTTCGCGATCGCGATCCCCGCCCGCCCCGAAAACCACTCCCAAGCGACGCCCGGGGTGAGTTTCGCGCAAAGCCGCCAGGACCATCCGTAGCGCCTCCGGAGTGTGGGCATAATCGACGTAAAGCAACCAGGGCGAGGAGGGTGCTACCCGTTGCAAGCGGCCGGGAACCGCATTCGATTGTTCCAGCGCTAAGGCAGCCTCTTTTCCGCAAACACCCTGGGCCCGCAACAAACACCAACTCAATAACAGGTTTTCGCCATTGTGTCGTCCGACCAGCGGGCTGCGCAATCTGGCCGCACCCAGATGACCACCGATTGCCAACTCAATGCCGTATTCAGTTGTTGTGAATTGGGCCCGGACTGCAGCATTTGCCTGTTCCAGTCCCCAGCTTAAAAGTTGTGGGCGAGCACCTTCACAAGCATATGCAATAAGTTGTTGCTGATATGGAATGAAAGCAGTACCGAGTGCGGTCATGGCATGCACCCCCAGTGCTTTGGCCGCAGCGTACTCGGCCATGTCTTGGTGATAGTCAAGATGGTCATGGCTCAGATTGGTCCAGCCCAACACATCGATTTCCAGGCCGGCCAGGCGCTGCTGGTGCAATCCGTGCGAAGAGGCTTCAATCGCCAGTGCCCTGGCACCCGCGGCGACCACATCACGCAACCACGCCTGCAACACGTCTGCGGCCGGGGTGGTATTCGGAATTGACTGGCAATCCCCCCGAAACTCCATGCCTAAAGTACCGACCCGGGCACAAGGAGTGCCGAGGGCATCATTGGCCTGGGATAGAAGGTGCACCACCGTGCTCTTACCATTGGTGCCGGTTACCGCAGTAGTCCACAGCCCGCGCGAGGGCTGTCCACACAACAGGCTGGCGGCATTACCGGCCAGAGTTGCAAAGTCCACCGATGGCGGAACAATCAATTGCGGCAACTTGCTGCTTACTGCCGGGGCTGGCAACAGCAGGGCTGCCGCACCGGCATTTTCGGCAGCAGCAATAAACTCGCGGCCATCACATGAACTACCGGGCAGCGCGCAGAAAATGTCTCCGACTCGCAAGTGGCGGGAATCAAAACAGGCGGCAAGCAACTCCACATCTCCATCAAAAGCAGCCTCATCCGAGTGCTCACCTCGACCACTCTCACCTGCGGAATGTAACTGGCCCAGGTGATGAAGTTTGACTGAGGGGTCTAGCAGGGTGTGGAGTTCGGAGAGCCGCATGCTCACTCTCCATTCAAGTTATCCGCACGGAGCCCGGAAACCAAGGACTCGGTCAGACAGCGGTTCAACACGTCGCGAACTGCCGGGCCACAGACCCTGGAACCGTAGTAGTCGTTCCCCTTGGGATTGTCGGCCACCACCACGCAAACCAATTGGGGATCGTCAGCAGGGGCAAACCCGACAAACAGAGCGGTGTATTTGCCTTTTTGGTCTCCATGAGTTTTTTCCACGGTGCCGCTTTTCCCACCCCAGGCCAGATCAGGCAAGTGCAGCCACGACCGGTGCTCGGCATCGACCATGTCCTGAAGTGCCCCGCTTACTGCACTTGCTATCCCCGCGGGCAGGACTTGCCGTGATGGCGACACCCGCTGATTCTGGTAGAGCCGCGGTTGGTTCAACCGGCCACCGTTGGCAATCGCGGCATAGGCTACCGCCAACCGCAAGGCGGTTGTTTGCACTTGGTGTCCCATGCTGACTGCAGGAATAGTCCAATGTGGACGTTTGTTCCATTCAATCTCTGGTGGAAACAAGACATTCTGATCGTTCCACGGCAACCCGGAGGGATCGCGCAAACCCCAATCCTCAAGCGCAGCGGCGAGGCGGTCGGCGCCGAGTTCCATGCCGATTTTCCCCGCTCCGATATTGGACGAGAAGACCAGCACTTCATGCCAGTCGAGATCATGATTAGGTACCCCGTTAGCGTTGCGAATCGGCGGTTGGAGGGAACCGCGGGCATACCACCTTCCACCTTCCTGGGAAAACTTTTGGCTCGGGCTGATGGCGTCCTCAGCCAACGCCTTGGAGACCACCAATGGCTTCATGGTCGAACCTGGTTCGAACGGCCACATGCCCGGGAAGCCATGGCCAATCAGGTTTCCAGATTCGTCCTGGGGTACATCACCCGGGTAATTGGGGTCGTAATCCGGCATCGCACTGATTGCCAGCACTTCCGAGGTCCTGACATCAAGAACTACGCCGCAACTCCAATCTGGCTGGTGGCTAATCTGTAGTTCCAACAATTCCTCACGCAGGACTTCGCCAATTCGGACATCAAGAGGCGGTACTGTGAGAAATAGCTTGTTTAGTACGTTGTCGGCCTTGGTGGTGGCGGGGCTTTTGGTTCCGGTGCCGGCAAC
>NVRO01000062.1 GCA_002400895.1 Planctomycetota bacterium | reverse complement strand
ATCTTGCGACCGTCTCGGTCACGTTGGCCGTCATGCTCCATCTTGCGACCGTCTCGGTCACGTTGGCCGTCATGCTCCATCTTGCGACCGTCTCGGTCACGTTGGCCGTCATGCTCCATMTTGCGACCGTGTTCATTGCCGGCTCCCATCCGTTCGCGCATGGCTTCGAGCCKYTTGCGGGCATCCTCTTCGCTGATTCTTCCAGCCTCGACCCCAGCCCGGAGCCTGCTTTCAATTCGCTCGTAGTTTTGGCGGGGGTYKGGTTGATCGCTTCCTTGGGGAGGCAGAATCGCGCAGGGGGCGAGAGTAAGGATTGCGGTAAGAATCATTTTTTTGTTTTGCTTAGGTTCAATGTCGAGGGGGTATACAGGCTTAACCCTTTAGCAGCTGCTTGGTTTCGCCAATAAACGAGCAGCTTGGAGGCCCTCTGGAACGGCGTCTGGTTGATATAAGATTGCATCGGCGAGAATACGGCCACAGGCGGGTGCACAAGTTATGCCATGTCCCCCCAATCCGGCAAGCCAGTGTAATCCCTTCATTCGCGGATCCGGGCCAATCACGARACGATCATCGGGGGCGAATGTGCGAATTCCCGCCCAGAAGAATGCGGCTCCCGCATCGGCCAAATCAGGGAGCCATTTTGCCGTTTTCCTGGCAATGTCGGCGAGTACGGATTGGTCCGAAATCTCACCGTCATCAGGGTCAACCTCGGTTTGATCACAAGCTGAAATCWTCAATCCGCCGCTCTCCGGGCGGAAGTAATAATCTTCTCCACAAATCCACACCACCGGCCAGGTCGGGTCCACCGAGGCCAGCGGCTCGGTCACCAACAGATGTCGGCGTTTTGGAGTTAGTGGAAGGTCACAACCGGAATTGCCCGCAAACTTGCCGGCCCACGCACCATTGGCGAGAACAACATCATCCGCCTCCAATACGCTGCCACTATCCAGGCGCACTCCGTGTATCAGATTCCCAGCGCAAACCAACTCGGAAGCCGAGCAGTTCAAGCGCAACTCGGCGCCAGCTTGTTGGGCGCCACGTAAAAAGCCCTGATGGATAGCGGCAATATCAAATACTCCTTCCTTGGGAAGTGATACCACCGCATCCAGCCCCGGTGCCAGGGCGGGAATGGCAGCGGACAAAGTGTCAGCGTCGGTTTGATGCGCGTCGACTACACAATCAGGATTTGAGCTCCATTCGCGCAAGTAGCTGCTGGCTTCAGGAGTAGCAGCAATGAACAGACCGCATGGTTCAAACAAAGCGGTGTCGCTGAATCCCTCGGGAGGGGTGCGGTAAAAAGCGAGCGACTCGCGGGCTAATGCATGGAGCAGGGGATCATCAAGTGCAGTACGCAGAATTGCCGCATTGCGCCCGGTTGAATGGCGGTCAGGGGCATCTTCTTTTTCAATAATCAACACCTTCGCCCCGCCCTTGGCCAGGTGCCAGGCCGCGCTTGCGCCAGCGATTCCGGCGCCGATGACGATGATGCGTTTTGAACTCACGGAAAGGGGGGCGTGGTGTCCGCCGCACCCCTAATCTAAGGTCGTGATACATACCGCAGTAACCTTGTTTCTTGCTCTTCTGGCCCCGTCCCTGACMTCATTTCCAGCAAGTTATTTGCAGGATCCGATTACACCGACCCCCAGTGGTTTTGACCAGGCTTCCCTTGATGCCAAGGTCGCTGAAATCCTCCCTCGGGTCGAGGCCTTGCGCGGTTGGAAGTTTTCCCACGATGTTCTGGCCGGAGTCACCACCCCCGACGAGTTCATTGAATTCGCAGCCAGTGAATTTGAATCTGATTACGGGTTGGAGAAGTTGGAGGCAATGGGCATTGCTTATGGAATGTTTGGATTGATTGAGCCGGGACTGGATCTTTACCAGACTTACATGGACTTGTTGCGTGGTCAGGTCGGTGGGTTTTATGACCCGRAAACCAAGAAGTTTTACATGATGTCCACTTTCAACCAGGGCGGTTTTGCCGACATCATCATGGCGCATGAGCTCACTCATGCACTGGATGACCAGCGTTTCAAGTTGGACGAAATGTTCGAAAATGCCCTCGGCCTAAATGCCGACGCAGAATTTGCGTTGCGGGCTGTGATTGAGGGGAGCGGAACCTCTCTCATGAATCTATATACCATTCAGGGAATGCTCCAGGGTTACCTGGTCATGGATCCGCAAGAGACCATGGACATGATGAATGCGGCAACAGAATCATTGGAAAACGCTCCGGCATTTCTGGTCATGTCCCTGGCCTTGCCATATCTGGAGGGAAATAAATTTCTAACCAAACAATCCAATATTTTGGCAGCATCCGCGATGACTCCGAAAAACGAAGATCTTGATTATGCGTTTAAAAATCCCCCGACATCGTCYGAACAGGTCCTGCATCCGGAAAAATACTGGGATGAAGGACAGCGCGACGAACCAATGGAGGTGCGGTTGCCAGATTTCGCTACTGCTTTAAGTGCCGGAGATTTGCATTACGGAATCATCGGGATTGGCCTGGTACTGGCACTGATCTTCATGCTCATCTTGATTCGCCGCAACCGTACCTTGGCCGGGGTCTTTTGCTTCGGGATAATTGGTGTTTCGGTGTACATGGCAAGAGGCGGAGAATGGCAGATCCTCGACCATAACACTGTGGGAGAACTGGGTTGTTTCGTCATGACGGCAGAAGAATTGCCGGACATGGCTACCGCTGAGGGACAAATGTCATCAATGATTTCAGACGCTGCCAGTGGTTGGGGCGGTGACAGCTATACCTTGCTCACAGCGCCAAATGGTGGCCATTTGATGATCTGGGCTTCGGTCTGGGACAGCCCGGAAGATTGCGGTGAATTCGTTAGCGCATTCCACATGATGCAAGATGAAAATGAATTTGTTGTTCAAGTCGACGAATATGAATCCGCTGTTGTAATCGCATTTGCGGATGCCGCTGGCAGTGAATGGGCCGCTCAGGCTTTGAAAATGGTACTGCCGGAAAATCTAGTCGCTGAATGATGTTGCTTGCCGGATTGTTACTTGCTTTCTTGCCACAAGGCGCTGTGGCAACTTCGGAGACTCATGCAACCGCCRCGGCCGCCGAGGTGTTGGCAGACGGGGGTAATGCGATAGATGCTGCAGTAGCTGYTTCGTTTGCTCTCGCCGTGACACTTCCAGCAGCCGGGAATTTGGGTGGTGGAGGCTTCATGCTTTACCGTGAACCGTCCGGTCTGGTCTGGTTCCTGGATTTYCGCGAGATTGCCCCGGCGGCAGCTACTGCATCGATGTATCTGGACGATTACGGAAAACCAATAAGTAAGCTGTCGACTATCGGATGGAAAGCGGCCGGGGTTCCGGGCAGTGTCTTTGGAATGTGGTGGGCTCATCGTGAATGGGGTAGGTTGCCATGGGCGCGATTGTTAGCTCCGGCAATCCGCTTGGCGAGCGATGGTTTCCCGATCTCGGCGCGTGAAAATCGTGGTTTGTCTGCGGCTGCAAATAGTTTGATGGACGACCCTTTATGTCGTCTTCGCCTGCTCGACGAAGATGGCAGGGCACGGCCGGTGGGCAGCATCTTGCGCCAGCCAGAACTGGCGGCTACCTTGCGGGCGATTTCGGAACAAGGCGAAGATGCATTTCGCAGTGGTCCGATTGTCGAGGAGTTGTTGGCGGCATCGACTGCGGGTGGTGGAGTGTTGGCTGCTGAAGACTTTGAAAATTATGAACCGAAAATAAGACCGGTTCAGCGCATCCACTGGAGTGGTACAGAAGTCTACGCTCCAACCGCACCATCGAGTGGGGGTGTCTTTGTCGAACAATGCTTGACCATGCTGAGCCATTTCCCGTTGAGCAGCTGGGGGCGTAAAGATGTTCGCAGCATTCAAGTTCTGGGGGAAGTTGAGGCCCGTGCATTTGCTGACCGCAATCGCTGGTTGGGTGATCCCGACGGTTTGGATTTCAACCCCGAACGCCTGGTTCATCCCGATTATCTGAAGGCTGCCGCAGCTAAAATTTCGCCCAAGCGTTCGACTCGGCCATCGCAACTCGTGGCAGGAGAATGGAAGGAGTCCGAGCAGACCACTCATTATTCCGTTATTGGTCCGGATGGCGGCGCAGTTTCAGTTACCACAACCTTGAACAGCGGCTACGGGGCAAAAGTGATGGCCCCGGGCGGCTTTTTGATGAACAACGAAATGGATGACTTTGCAACTAATCCAGGTGCGGCTAACCAGTTCGGTTTGGTGCAAGGTGAATACAACAAAGTGGTTGCCGGACGTCGGCCACTATCATCGATGTGCCCGACGATTGTGGTGCGTTCAGGAAAGGTGGATGCGGTGCTCGGTTCACCGGGTGGTCCCACCATTCTGACAACTGTCCTCCAAGTGTTGTTGAACCGTTACACCTTCGGCATGAGTCCGCGTGCATCAGTGATGGCGCCACGTTTTCATCGCCAGGATCGACCGGCCGACCTTCAGTACGAAAGCAATTGTTTCAGTATCGAGCAGCTGTCAAGATTACGCGGGATTGGTCAACCGTTGAGGCGCCGTGGTCCCATTGGTGACGTCAACGCCGTCTTTCGTCTTCCTGACGATTCCCTGACTGCTATTGCCGAGTATGGATCCGGGGTAGTGGTAGATTAGAAACGAATTTCCATCTTGCTTTCTTCACCCGCGCGAAGCAGTACCGAAACCTCTTGGGTGATGCCATTTAGGGTGGCACGCAGGATGTACACACCAGGTGGGTGGGACCCCATCTCCGCCTCACCGGCCGGAATAAAACTACGGAAGGCAAGGGGGACTTCGCCGATGTTCTGCTCCCCGACCTGTTCTCTGGCGCCATTCAACAACACCATATTGTCGGCGAAGGCTGCTTCACCGTTTGCGTCATAAACAGCCACGAGAAGTTCACCACCGAGGCTGAGCGTTATCTTCTTCTTGACGGTCTCGCCACCAGCCACGGATACTCCAAGCAACTTGGCGCTTGCCCAGCCGTCGGCGGACACCTCGATATCCCATTCGCCCGGGAGCAAACCAGAGAGGGTGGCTGTCGGCATGGACTCATCACCTCGTCTGCTGCTGCCCCAGGCGGTCTTGCGTTCGCGTGGATTGGTTTCCCTCTCTTCCCCGCTAGGCCATGCCTCGACCTGAAACCAGCGCCTTCCATCCCCACCGGCAAACACAACACTGATTTCAATCTTGCCGGCAACCGGTAGTGCGATGTCTCCAAGATTCTGAATGTCCCCCTCGCGCAGGGTGAAAGTGTCGGTGGTGTGTCCTCCAACTGATTGTCCACTGCTATTTTCCCCACTACGAATTTTAAGTTGGTAGCGGCCGGGCGCGACTCGTTCAAATTCAAAACTCCCGTCTTCCTTTGACTGAGTCCAGGCAGAAGGGGAGCTGCCGGATTGGCCAAACATGATTGCCATGGTGCTGGAGGAACCGCCAATGCCGCTCAGGCTGAGCCGGGCTTCACTGACCGGTTCTCCACTTCCTGCTGCTACCAGACGTCCGCGAATTGTTGAAGTCGGAATTTCGAGCACGACATAATCTTCAGGCGCGTCCATGACTTCCATTTCAATCGCGCCGTTCCAATCTCCGGTATCAATCTGAGCGCGGTATTCGCCGGGCTCGAGTGATTTGAACAAGAACTTTCCATTCTCGTCACTGCGTGCAGTTGAAAAACCGAAGTCAAGGATGCCGCCGCGGTCTGCCTTCATCAGGGCAATGTTGGCGTTGGGTACGGGAATGCCGCGGTCAAGAATCTCACCTTCGAGACGGCAACCTCCTGCGGAAAAGTCAATGATGTCCAGCTCCGTTACCTGGTTTTCTCTGATTGAGGCAGTGGTGATTCGGCTGCCTGATAGCATCGTCATCACATCGCCGGTGAACAGCGACTCGTCATCAAGGGCAGCCGTAATCAAAATGTAGGATCCAGGTCGAAGATTATCCATCCGGTAAATGCCATCTGCATTGGCTGCCGTCTGTTGGAAGTCCTTTGCCTGCATGGAAACTGCGCCGACCATCCGACCAGGCAGGGGGTTGTTGTTGCGGTCATAGATGTGACCGGTAAGGGTGCCACCAAATGGCACTTCAACTACCACTCCGGTCCGTTCCTCGAAATCTTCAAGACCTTCAATCTTGAGTGAAGATGAGGCATATCCATTTGCCAGTACATTGACGTGGTCGGATCCGGATTCTGCACCGGTGAGGGTGAAGCTGCCGTCATCGTCGGTTTCTGCCATCGCCACGCTTTCGCCCATCCCCTGGAGCATTGCCATGAAACCCGATTCTTCGCCATGCCCGGCGGTAACTATGGCGCCCGCAATAGCCCGATCGGTTCCTGCTTCAACCACCCGTCCGCTAACACTTGCTCCATGGTCAAGGTTGAGGATTACACCTTTGGTGATTTCATCTTCCTTGACGGTAATGTCGAGGGGCGCCTGGGACAGATGGGCCTCGGCGATGCGGCGGCAGGTGAGTTCTCCATAGGCATTGACCCAGGCCTCCCAGAGCCAATCCGGCGTGTTCAGCCGGGCCGCATCCTGGGCTTTGGCCAATGCCTGGCTCTGGCGGCCGAGGCGGCGCGCCTCAGCCTCGTGTGCGAGCGGCGCAACGCCGCTTTCACGT
>NVRO01000061.1 GCA_002400895.1 Planctomycetota bacterium | reverse complement strand
TCACCGATTTCGATTGCTGGCATCCTGATCATGACCATGTCGATGTCGAGCAGGTCATAAAAATCGCTCACCAGAACGCGCGCAATGTCCAGGAGTTGGTGTTGCAGTCAATCCCGCGGATTGCCGCGCTCGGGCCTTCGCCGTGGCGCGAGGTGTTGAAGGGTGCGGTAATGACTGCAGCAGATTCGATTACCYCAGCGGCGCGCGCACGTACCGAAGCCTTGTTTGCTGATTAGGTTCAGCGCCGGAGTTAATGACTTCTGACGCCGACCAACCGCACATTATCCCTGGCGGGGATGGCTACGGTGAGCACCAAGACCGCGGCTCACGTTTCCTGGCGTGGGTGTTTCACGCGCCGGATGAAGCCACCTTTCTCTTGCGCTTGGCTGAAGTCAAGGCCGAACACGCCAAGGCACGTCACTGGTGCAGTGCATGGAACATCAATGGTGCTTATCGTTTCGACGATGACGGCGAACCGGGTGGCACCGCCGGCCGACCGATGTTGCAGGTAATCGAAGGCTCGGGGATGCAGGAAATCGCCGCCATTTGCGTGCGTTATTTCGGCGGAGTGAAACTTGGTACTGGTGGGCTGGTACGGGCGTACTCCGGTGCCACCTCCGCAGCGCTTGATGCCACTCCACGCCATCAAGTTGTACTGCGTTTTAGTTATTCGCTTGAACTTCCTTTCAATCTGCTCGGTCTTCGTACCGAACTTGAAGCGCTATGTCCGAGCATCAGTTTTGACGGCGAATACACCGACCGCGGGTGGGTGGGTAAAATCAGCATTGATGAGCCGGAGCGCGTTACATTCGAAAACCTGCTTGACGAGAAATCGGCAGGCTCTGCTGCCTGGCAACTAGTCTCCTGAAACCGAAGGCATCATTGGTCAACTTCGTAGTATTGCCTAATGCGTTGCAGCTCGAGTGTCAACTCGGTGCTCTTGGCCGCATGTTCCGGGTCGGCATGAACCGAAGTTAGTTCACCCGGGTCGTTGGCGAGGTCGAACATTTCCCACTCGTCCAGTTCGGGATAGTGAATCAGTTTCCATTCGGCGGTGCGGATGCCGTAATGCGCGGCCACATTGTGGGTGGGTTCACCGAAGTATTGGTAATAAATCGACTCGCGCCAGTTCGGCATGCCGTGGCCTTTCAAGATCGGCACCAAACTTTCGCCTTGCATCCATTCGGGTACCTTGACTCCTGCCAAATCCAGAAAAGTGGGGGCGAAGTCGAGGTTTTGTACCAACTCCGAACGGCTCACCCCGGCGCCAGTCACTCCCGGCCAGCGCACCAATAGCGGGACCTGCAGTGAGGGCTCGTACATGAAGCGCTTGTCGTACCAGCCGTGTTCGCCGAGGAAGAAGCCCTGGTCGGAGGTGTAAACCACTATGGTGTCCTCACTCAATCCGAGCTCATCCAACTTGTCGAGCACTCGGCCGACATTGCGGTCAATCCCCTTGATGCAGCGCAGGTAGTCCTTGATGTAACGCTGGTATTTCCAGCGCACCAGGGCACGTTCGGCGGTGGCATCTCCGGCTTTGGCAGCTTCCAGCAATCCCGATTCGCGAAAGGCCCGGTTGCGTGGTTGGTAAGCATTTGTCCAGGCTTCCAGTTCGGCGGCGCTCATCCTCTCGAAGCGACCCTTGGCCCAGCGGTCGGGACCGTCGGCGATTTCTCCTTCCAGCAATGGGACCTTCAGGTCGTATTCCAGCCACATGTGTCTGGCGATGGACATTTGCTGATCTTTCGCTGCTCTACCCAGACCGCTGGCATCATCAAACAGACTTGGCGGTTCGGGAATGTCGATGTCGTCAAACAGGCCCACTTCCTGGGGGCTGGCCATCCATGAGCGGTGGGGGGCCTTGAACTGGCACATCAACATGAATGGTTTGGTGGTATCGCGCCGGTTTTCCAGCCAGTCGAAAGCACGGTCAACCACGATGTCGGTGTTGTAGCCGGGCCTGGAAATCTCACCTTCAGTGGTCTTGAAATCAGGACTGTAATAATGACCCTGTCCCGGCAGTACTTCCCAGTAATCGAAGCCTTGCGGCGCGGATTTCAAATGCCACTTGCCGACAACTGCAGTTTGGTAACCCGCGCGCTGTAGTATCTTGGGAAAGGTTTCCCGGCTGGCATCAAAGGAATCACGATTGTCCTTGAAGCCGTTGATATGTGAGTGTTGTCCGGTCAATACCACTGCCCGCGCCGGCCCGCACAGGGCATTGGTGCAAAAGGCATTGGTGAACCTGATCCCTTGATTCGCCAGGCGGTCGATGTTGGGAGTGTCAATCAATCGCTGCGAGTAGGCGGAAACCGCGGCGGCGGCATGGTCGTCGCTGTAAAGGAAGACGATGTTCGGGCGGCGCAACAAATCAGGCATTTGAGCCTGAGCGTCAAGTTGCTCGAGCTGCGTGCGCATCCGGGTCAGGGTCGAAGCGTGTTCGGGGACTGCGGCCAGGTTGTGCAGCTCTTGCGGGTCGGCTGCAAGGTCGAACAACTGGGTCACTCGCGCCTTGCCGTATTCGATCAGCTTGAAACGGGACTCGGTAAGCGCCCGTTGCTCACGGCGGTAGGCGGTAAGGAGGTGGCGGCGGTGTTGTTGCCGTTCACCCTGCAATAAAGGATGCAAACTGCGACCATCGTATTCCCCATCCAGTGGTGCTCCTTCGATTCCGGCGTAATCCAGCACCGTCGGCACCAGGTCATGCAGGTAAGTAAGTGCGGTGGACACGACTCCGACAGGAACTCCGGGGCCACGCAACACCAGTGGCGCGCGCATTGAATGTTCGTAAAGGTTCTGTTTGCCTAACAAACCGTGACTACCAATCGCCAGGCCATGGTCGGACACGTACACCACCAGGGTGTTGTCGGCTACTCCGGTCTCTTCAAGAGTGTCGAGAACCCGACCAATCTGGGCGTCCATATGCGAAATCATTCCGTGATAATCGGCAAGATGTTGTTTCACCTCCTCGGGTTGGCGCGGGGTAGCTGCCAAGGTTTCATCACGAATCACCATTTCGCCGTTGTCAAAAGGATGCTTGGCCATGAAGTTATCGGGCAAGCGAACATCTTCAGGATTTGGCGCCCAGCCAGGTGGCGGGGTACGTGGGTCGTGTGGGGCGGTAAACGAGAGCCAGGCAAAGAAGGGTTGGTCATCCGGGCGATGGCGCAGAAAATCGATGGTGGCGTCGGCGAAGATTTCGCTCGAGAATCCCGGTTCCTGGTAAGCCAGCTCAGCGGGGTATTCTCCGCTGGGATCAAACGGGTGCACTTTCAAGCCTTGGTGTGGTCCCATGCCGCCGAAAAATATCTTGTCGCCGTGGCTGAAGCTACGGTGAAACCAGCTCGGTCCATTGTGCCATTTACCGGTCGCAAAGGTGGCGTAGCCGGCTTGTTTGAATGCTTGGGGCAGCAAAATCCCCTGATAGTTCGGGTTGTAGGGGCGTTGGTGGAATTCCGGCAAGCCCTTGCCGCTGAGCATCATTGCTCGTGATGGGGCACACACCGCACCGGAAAATGAACCCATGCAATAGGCGCGGATGAAGGAACTTCCCTGGGCGGCGAGGCGGTCAAGACTGGGAGTTGACACTGCCATGGACTCAGCTCCGAAAACCGAGTCGGCGCGTTGATCATCAGCGACGATAATCAGAACGTTTATCGGGACCGCGGCTTCTTTGCCCGCTTGGTCATTCTCCTGGGAGCAGGCAACGGCAACAAGTAGCAGGAGGAGGATTGGGCTCTTCACCCCTTCACTTTAGCTGTCGCATTGCGGACTTAGCTCACCGCTTGCAGTCAACGCTTTAAAATCCGCTGCGGTGTCCAAATCACGCACTAYGGGGAGCTGTTCCACTGTTAGTTGCACGCTCGCCGCTCGCTCCAGGGTGAGCGTAAGCACATGCTCGGTACTCCATGGAATCTCGCGAAATAGTTCAGGGTGCGCCTGGCGCGCGGCAATCAGTGCGTAGCCGCCGTCGTGGGCCGGGGCCAGGGCAAGTGCGGAATGATTCAATAGAGAKTCTGCAGTCAGCACCATTTTCGCGTCTACTGCAGGTGCATCGGTGCCGACAATGCTGCAGCTGGCCGCCCCTGTTCGGTGGACAACTTCGAAGGCGTGGAGCATGCGTGCTCCGAGATTGCCGTTGCATTGGCTCAGCACCCGGTCGGCGCCGGTCAACCAATTGCTACCGGCAACCAGGGCATCTTCGTTCACCATCCACAGCCACCGTTCCAGCTCGGGGTGTTGTAATTGCGCCCACACCTGTTCGGTGACCTGGCGGTATAAATCGCGTGCGCGTTCCTCGCCCAGGTCCGCCGCCAAGCGGGTCTTTACCGGGCCTCGATTCCACATCCGTGCGAACACGCAAACTACCGGTTTGCAGCCACCATTRCCGGAGCTCACTTCATTTCCTCTTCCAAATCCACGCCGAGGCCRTCGGCAATGCGGTTGATGTAGTTGAAGTAGGCAACCACTTGCGCGGCATCGTGGATTTCCAAATCACTCCATCCCAGTGCKCGCAACTCCACCACATCAGCAGCCGCCATCGCTCCCGGGGTGCGGGTCAATTTGTCTGCCCATCCACACAGTCCGCGTTCGGCAGGAGAGAGCGGGGCCTCTTCCCATCCTTGCTGTTCCAGCCAATCCGCCAGCTCCTCTTCCCCGACCTCAACACGGAGGTCGTGTGCGTGCGACTTGACTCAGTAAAAGCAATCGTTGGCGCGGCTTACCACTACCGCCAAACTCTCGCGCATGCGCGGCTTGAGTGCACTATCGTGTTTCATCACCGAGGCGTACAAGTCCAAATGCGCGCGTGTCGTTCGTGGGTTGATGCCGGTCAGCTTGACGATGTTCCAGACCCGTCCGGCGCGGGCAAGCGCATCATCGAAAATCTTTTTTAGTAGCCCGGCGGCGGCGGCAGGTTCGGTTTGTTGGATGTAGGCCATTGCATCTCCGTTGTTGTTGAAGTGGGCATATTAGCTCCTGCCCGAGGAAAGGTCTTTCCAACACAGGTTTGTTGCTACGCTTTGTGGATGAAACCAATCTCAGGCCTCTCTAAACACCTTGGCGGACTGTCGAAGGTATTTACATGCGCAGCGGTCATGCTTTTCTTGACCGCGTGTTCATCTCAGAATGAAACCAGCGCTGCTGATCTGGTCGCCGTAAACCAACTCCAGATACGAAACCTGACCAATCCGGAACCGACAATGTTCTCCGCCGGCCAGCCCACCAAGGGAGAGTTTGAAGCTCTCGCTCAGTCTGGTATCAAACACATAGTCAATTTGCGGCCGGAGTCGGAGCAGGACTGGGACGAGGCCGGGTTCATTCATTCATTGGGCATGCAATATCACCTGGTTCCGGTCGCCGGCATTGCCGGAGTAACTCTTGATAATGCAGTGGCGCTGGCGGCGGTGCTCGAAGAAATAGAGGGCGAAGCAACAATTGTGCATTGCGGAAGTGGTAACCGGGTTGGTGCGCTTATCGCTCTTCGTGAAGGCTTCTTGAACGGTCAAAGTGTTGACGACTCGATTGCCACCGGAAGACTTTGGGGGCTTACCCGCCTGGAACCACTGGTACGGACGAAACTGGCAGCTCCAAAGTAGGGTCAAGTAGATTGGTTGTGGACAGCCAGCCATAGCCTGGAGTTGTCGGCATTTACTGGAAGTTGATGGGGAACGGTTGCCAGAATCTATTACCCTTGCAGTCACATGGACAATAAAAATACTGAGTTTGCGGTTCTTTATCGCTGGAAAATCCGGAATGGAATGGAGCAGAAGTTTCGGGCAGCGTGGGAGACGGTGACCGATTTATTGATGGAAAAAAGAGGTTCTCTGGGGTCACGGCTCCATCAGAGTGAAGATGGATTATGGGTTGCCTACGCTCAATGGCCCAGTCGGGAGGCATGGGATCGATCCAGTAAGCTCGGCGCAATCGACTCCGCTGCTGCCGCCGGTATGAGTGCAGCAATCGAAGAGTCTTTTGAGCCACTATTGATGCTCCCGATTTGTGACAAGTTATAACAATGGAATCGGATTCCCAATGACTTCGCTTAATCGTTGAGTGAGTGAGCCATATCTCGTTCATCTCAAGTCACTATCAATGAATAAACTACTGCTGTTGTTAGCCTTTGCTGTGCTTGTTGCTTGGTGGTGGGCACCACTTGATAGCTTGCCGGAGCTGTTGGAATGGGTGCGTGGCCGTGGGTTCGAAGGCGTCCTCATCATTGGCGCGATTTATGTAGCCGCCACCGTGCTGATGATTCCGGGCTCGATACTGGGATTGGCGATTGGCGCGGTATTTGGTCCCTGGTGGGGATTGCTAATCGTTTCACCAGCTTCGGTTTTGGGAGCTACCATTGCCTTTCTACTCGGCCGCGGTCTGTTGCTGGCCAGGGTGGAGAAAAAGATGGTCGGGAGCCGCCGTTTTGATGCCCTCTCAACCGCAATCGAGCGCGAAGGGTTCAAGGTGCTGGTGTTGATCAGGCTCAGTCCGGTTTTCCCGTTTACTGTGGTCAACTATGCCTTCGGCCTGACGCGGTTGAAGCTTCCCACCTACGTCCTGGGTTCATTCATCGGCATGCTACCTGGTACCTTTATGTATGTATATCTTGGTGCGATGGTCGGCGATGTGGCGTTGCTGGCAAGCGGGCAAATGCCCACAACAACTCCCGCAGAAACAACTCTCAAGTGGGTTGGGCTTGTCGCCA
>NVRO01000060.1 GCA_002400895.1 Planctomycetota bacterium | reverse complement strand
GGATTTGTGGTGGCCGAGCTTGACGGTGCGGGGTTCGAGCGTGTTCGGGTCAACCCGCAGTGGAGGAGGCTGGGGCGCAAACTCAAGCAGCATTGCTTGTGGGCGATCCAGCTTTCAACCGGAGCGCAATGACTTGTTCTACTTTGCCGCGGGTACCTCGCGCAGTTTTGAGGGCAAGCTTCAAGTGTCGTCATCCTCGTTTCTCGGGCCAGTTTCCTCTTGGGCCATGCGGGGCACCACTGCTCTTCCCTCCACGAAGCCCTGCGAGGACTGGCCTGAGGTAAGCTTGAAATTCATCATGGGGTGGAGCAAATCCCGCGGTCCTTATGTGACTTCCGATGCCAAGCCTTAAGATCCTTTTTCCTCGAGCAACCGACCACCCGCATCCTAGGCCGACAACCAACTATTAATCCGCAATCAATCGCGAGAGGCGGCGCGGTCGGCGCCAATTGCGTCCAGATGCTTCGCTGCGTCGGCAGTTGGATATTCGCCGGTAAAACAGCCGAGGCAGAATTTGTCCATCTTGGGATTGCCTGCGCGTGCCGCCTCAATCATTCGCTCGCGGTCGAGATAAAGCAAATAATCTGCCCCAATCTCCGTTGCGATTTCATCAACGCTACGGCCGGTAGCAATAAACTCATTCTTGGTCGCCATGTCAATACCATAGGGACAAGGGGCAATTAGTGGCGGAGAGGTCGAAGCGAAATAAACATTCTTGGCTCCCGCTCGGCGAGCAACCTCGACAGTCTTGCGCGAGGTATTGCCGCGCACAATCGAGTCGTCAACCAACAATACATTCTTACCTTCAAACTCAAGCGGGATTGGATTGAGCTTGCGCCTGATTGCAGACCGGCGCTCGCCCTGGTTGGGCATGATGAAGGTGCGGCCAACGTAACGGTTCTTGATGAATCCTTCGCGGTATGAAACGTTGAGGTAATGGGCCATTGACAATGCAGCATCCCTGGCCGAATCCGGTATGGGGATGACCACATCCGGAGTCGGCGATCCGCGTTCTTCCCATTGTTGGGCCAAGGCCTTGCCAAAGCGGCGGCGAGTCTTGTAAACGGAAATCTCGTCGAGGAAGGAGTCGGGGCGAGCAAAATAAACCAACTCAAAGATGCAAGGGCGATGCTCCTCTTCGGAAACCTGAATGAACTCGGGTTCTTCGCCGGCGCGCACCACAAAAGCCTCGCCCGGATGCAAGTCGCGTACTCGTTCAAATCCGAGGACATCAAATGCAACCGATTCCGATGCCGCCGCCCACTCCACACCTTCTGGAGTTTCACGGCGACCAACAATACATGGTTTTATTCCAACCGGGTCACGGAAGGCAAACATCGCTCCTTCGCTGAGGATGCCACATACCGAATAGGCGCCTTTGGTGCGTTCGAAAACACCTCGCACGGCAAATCCGATCCGGTCTACAAGGGCTGCGGTCGGGTCGGTGCGGTGCAAAGCTTGAGCAAAGGCATAGAGAATCGCTTCGACATCACAGGAGGAAGTCAGGCAGATGTTCTCCTGTGGGAACAAGCGCCCCTTTAAATCCAGAAAGTTGGTGAGGTTCCCGTTGTGGGCCATCCCCACGCCGAATGGATAGTTGATGTAGAAGGGCTGGGCGTCTTCGTCTGCTCCCATTCCAATCGTAGGGTAGCGCACATGACCAACTGCTAAATTACCCTTCAGACGCTCCATGTCGGCATGGCGGAAAATATCACGCACCATTCCGTTCTGTTTGCGCAAATGAAATCTTCCATCAAAAGAAAGGATGCCGGCGGCATCCTGACCACGATGTTGCAGGGCAATGAGCCCCTCGTAGAGCTCCGAGGCGGTGTCAGTTCCTGGCAAGCCGGCGATGCCGATGAATCCACACATTAAGGATGAAGGAGTTGCTTAAGGACGCGGTGGGTTGAGATCCGGGAGCGGCAGGGTGGGTTTGTCGCTCCCACAGATTCTACCGCGAACTGACCGCCCGATGCTCTTCCAAGCGCGACAACAATTGGGAATCTTCGGCATTCAGCTGAGCTGACCACTCCCTGTCGCTGTCGGTGTGGCCATAAAGAGGGTCGTAATAGTGCTCAAGGAGGGTTTCGGCGACCTGACGCCAATTCCCGGCGTCCAGCCATTCCTGCAGTTTCCCGATCCATTTGGCGCCGAGGCGTTTTTCGAGGAAGGGCAACCGCTCACGCAGCTGGGCGATATGTCCGGGGGTAGCCAGGTAATCCTCAGCCAAGGTATTGCAACGATGTTCCTGTGATGCGGTGATGTGAACCTGGTCTCCGCCTTCCATTGCGGCAAATAGCTGGGTGGGCACAATGACATCCCCGACCTTGCGGCTTTCGCCTTCGACAAACCAGGGTGGGTCGCCAAGCATCGACAAGCGTGCGACCAAAGAAGATTCGAATGCTTTTTGGCTGACCGGTCTCAAGCCAACGGCTCCCAAAATACTCGAACGGTGTCCGGCGCATCCTTCGAGATCAATGGTTGATCCTGGCGTACGGGCTTCAAGCTGTTGAAGGATTTTGGTTTTGCCAACACCAGTTGGTCCGCGCAAAACAATCAAGGGAGTCTCAGGGCTTAAACAACTGAGTTGGTGGCGTACCCACCCTCGATAACCCTTGTATCCACCAGCCAAACAAACCACATTCTCGTGCCCAAGAGATTGCAACAGCGCGACTAACGAACGTGACCTCATCCCTCCACGCCAGCAATGCACCACTGTTAAATTGTCATTATCAAGGCGGAAGTCCTCCGGGTCGGTGACATCAAGACCATGAACCTGGGGAATCAAGGCACGAAATCGTGGTCTCCAATCCGACTCGTCGCAACTAAATCCAAGCACTTGGTTGAGAATCTCTCCCATGCGCTCAGAGGCGAACTCCAAGCCCTGGTTATAAGCGGCCTGCGGAGATTCTTTTTTATACAGAGTGCCGACGAGGCAACGYTGGTCGTCGTCAAATAAGGGAATGCTTTGTGCGTTGGGAATGTGGTCTTCGCTAAACTCCTGGGGCGACCTCACATCCACCACTCGAAGGCGATTGCCGAGGGCAAGAGCCTGCAGGCGCGAGTAGTTAATGGTTGGCAACTTCACGCCGCTATTGTCGCATTATCGCTTGAAATCGTCCCAGCYMCRACCCTATTTTGGTGAGCATGTTCTTCATCCTCCTCGCTCTGCCATTGCTCCCCCCTCAGGCACCACCACAAAATCCCATAATTGCTCCGGAGCTGGGCGAAGTGATTGCGGTTGCACCAACCGAACACCACCGAGCTTACGTGGTGATGCGGGACCGACTTTCGCAAGAAGATATAGTGCGCCAAGTCTCCAATTTAAAACCGAGCTATCGACAACAAGCTGTAACGTCCGCTCTGCGCGACCATGCCGACCGCACTCAAAAAGACTTGCTGGTTGCGATTGCCGACTTGCGCGACCAGGGGCACATCTCATTTTCGGAAAGTTTGTGGATTGGTAATGCGCACCGCATTGCCGGAGATCGGTTCGCGGTTGAGGCATTGGCGGCTGTTTCCGGAGTTGATTACATCCAGTATGACCCGGTCAGGGATTCATTGGAAATGCAAGACATCCCGCTGAGCGTGGCGAAGCAAGGCCGCACCGGGAAGAACGGCGGCGGCGGCTCTCGTGCAATAACTTATTACTTTGAAGATTTTGAATCCGGCTTGCTGGGTGCAGAATGGGCAACTTCGACCACCGCCTGTGGCCGTTGGCAAGTTACTCCAAGTTTCAATCCCTATGCCGGGAGTAACCACTTCGTGTGTGACAGCGACACTAATGGATGTTACAGCACGGTCTCCCTGACCCTTACGGTTGACCTCTCAGCTGCAACAACCGTACAGTTACGCTACGCCTTCCAGGACATGAATGACGAGTTCAATAGTGGTTCCGATATTCTGGAAGCATCCGACAATGGTGGGCTATCGTGGGTCAAAGTTGCCGACCTAACCGGTACTGACGGCAGTTACATGGTCAAGACTCACGACCTCGACACGCTCGGCTTGAGCTATATCGCCAACTTCAAGCTACGTTGGTCCTGGTATGACAACTACTCGGCTTCTACTGACGGCTTTGGCTACGACAACATTGAGCTCGCCGACTACTTTCCACCTCCGCCGCCGCCAACTCCGGAAATTAACCTGGTCAAGCACCAGGCGCCGAGCCTGTGGGGAGTTGGTATTGATGGGGGTGGCGCACTGCTATTGAACATTGACTCCGGTACCGACCGCAATCATCCGGATCTTCAAAACCGCATCTGGACAAACCCCAATGACCCGATTGACGGGATCGACAATGATGGAAATGGCTTCGTTGATGATACCTGGGGCTGGAACTTCGAGTTCGGAAACAACAACCCAAACGGGGGCGGTCACGGCACCAACACGGCAGGAATCATGGTCGGGGACGGAACTTCTGGTGTCCGCGTAACCGGCATGGCTCCGGGTGCCGCTTTGGCGGTATGCCAGGTTGGGACAGAATCCGACCATTGGGCCTCACTGCAATGGGGAATGACCGTCGGCGTTGATTGTTCGTCGTCTTCATACTCCTGGAAGTGGCCTTTCTCCCCACGCCCGGATTACCACATGCATCGTGCTGTTTCGGAAATGGTTCTTGCCGCCGGGCAAATCCACTGCAACTCGATTGGCAATCAGGGCGGGTCATCGTCCTACCCGATTCCGTTCAACATCTCCGCGCCGGGCAATGTTCCCGGACCATGGGTTCACCCACAACAAGTTGATGGTGGAATCGCAGCTGTACTTGGTTGCGCCGGCGTGCGCGTTGGCGACGACAGCTACTATGACCCCAGCGGCCGTGGGCCTTCTGCGTGGGAGGACATAACAATTTATGATTCTGCTTATCCGCATACTCAGGATCCGAGCTTTTGGGATTACCCTGCTGGAGGCTGGGGTTTGCCGCAGCCCGGCTTACTAAAACCGGACATTGCCGGATATACCGATGGTTGTTACACCACTAGCGATGGTGGCGGATATTTGGCATTTGGCGGCACCTCCTGTGCCACCCCGCACATTGGTGGAGCAACYGCGCTACTTGTYTCGGCCAATTCCGAAGCATTGCCGCGGCACATTTCCAAGGCCCTGCAAACTACTGCAATTGATCGCGGCCCGGCAGGAAAAGATTTGCAATGGGGTTCAGGCGTTGCCCAAGTTTACGACGCAGCCATGCGCTTAATCTGCYTGGCGATACCGAATACCTTGGAGCCAGCCCTTGGCGACACCGTTCGCGTGACCATTTCCGGACCACCCAATGCAGCCTATGGGTTCTTCTACTCGACCAGCCTGGGAACCACTATCTTGCCCGGAATTGGCAATCTTGAACTCAATGGCGCTGTTCTCGSCCAGATTGGCAAYCTGAATACTGTTGGTCGGGATTGGTTCTCGGGTACGGTCCCCAACAATCCTGCGCTGTCCGGCAAGAGCATCTACATTCAGGCTGTGTGTGACGACACCGCCGGTGCCACCGGCCAAGCCTTGTTCTCTTTGGTGGAAGAACTGTCAGTCTTATAGCCCGTGACTGAACTTGTGTAGTACACTGAACAGGTCGGAGGCTCCCCCCATGCTCTGACACCCTGTACTGATCAGCGCCTCCCCCGGGCGCTGGTCTTTCTTTTTTATTCGTCGTCGCTATCGGTATATCCAAGCGCATCAAGTACTGCTCGCTCCGCAGCGCTTGTTTGCCCCTCGCCGCGCTCGACAACTTTCATCGTTGCCCTGAATTGGTCAAGGCGCGAGCGCATGAGTGCAAGTTGATCGGGGTTTTCTACAGCCAGGTTTTTTKCGTCACCGCTTTCRGCATGGAACAAGAACTCAAATCTATTGTCAATCGTAGTGACATACTTCCAGTCTCCGTCCAGCCAACCGAGTAAACGGCCGTTGCCGTTTGTTGCGCCAAATGCTTCCATATAAAGTGGTCGCGGCAGCATGCTGTCTCCGCGCATGGCGGGCATCAGGCTGCGGCCCTGCAGCCCTTCGGGTGTCGGYACTCCCGCAAGCTCGCATATGGTCGGCAACAAATCAATGTGTGCTGCATCGGTTCCAACCCTGAGCCCGGAGATGAYACCGGCGGAAACCGCAGGCTTGACCAATCCAATCACGTGCTGAGTTGCCTCGTAAAGACTGGGTACATGCAGAACTTTGATGCCGCCATCACCAAAAAGTTCGGGGACGTCAGCCCCTTCGCCAAAGCATTCGCCATGGTCGGCGACCAAGGCAATGAYGGTGTTGTCAAGCTGTGGRTCTTTCGCCCGCAAKGCGTCCAATAGTATCCCCAGCTGAAAATCCATGAACGCAATCTCGCCGCGCTGCTCCACCAGAGAAATTTCGCACTCGGRATTCCGTGCGTGCGGGCCAGCCTCAGAAGTTGCWGTTGCCGCTTCGGCAAAGGGTGCGTAATCGCCATCGAGGTCGCGAGGGTCATGGGCATCGAATAAATGCACCCAGGCGAAGAAAGGACGATCACGCGCGGCAATCCAGGAACTTGCGCGAGCGGTGGTAGTTGCGCCGGGTGTGGTCGCGGCGGCAAAGTCCAATCCTTCCGGCAAGAGCCGATCGCCCACCGCCACCGTGCGCTTTAAATACCCAAGCGCATGGATGAATGGGCTCCAGGCAGTTCGTTCCTGGCGGTCGTCAAAGTGGTCGAAGCCCAGGGAAAAACCCTTGTCGCGACCGATAACCGGCTGAACCGAAATAAAG
>NVRO01000059.1 GCA_002400895.1 Planctomycetota bacterium | reverse complement strand
CAGGCAGGAAAGCCAGAGAGAACAAGGAACAAACGGGTCAAAGAGGCGGTCTTGGGTTAAGATACGCTCTCCCCACAAACCACTTTAATACCAATGATTTCAACCCTCTTACTGTTGTCCCCAATACTGATTGCGCCTTCCGGAAACGGCGAAGGCAATGCTCTTGATCTTGAATTAGCTCAATGGAGCGTTCAAGAACTTGCACTTCCGGCAAACGTTCCCGAGTCCTTTAGCGTCCTTGTCCGAATTGACGAGGTCTTTGACTGCGAAATTCCGCTGACCCGGTACAGCGTTCGTTCAAACAACTTTTTAGTTTATGAACAGCGCGAGGACGGCGAACTGCATGCAATCCCGCCGCCAGAAATACGCACCTATCGTGGGTTCATTGCCGGCATTCCGGGCAGCATGGTTTCAGCCTCGCTTCTCCACGACGGACTCTATGCTCGCATCGATTTGCGCGATGGCTCTCCTGTTCGCGTAATTCAGCCACGATCTTCGTTTGATGGCGGCCCGACAAGCGCATCTCACGTGATCTATAACTCTGCCGACGTGCTGCCTGATTACGGCTACGTCATGGCTGAGCCACTGCTTCCCGAGGGCTACCAACTGGATCAGAGCAATCCATTTGGAAACTCCGGCAGCAACGCCCCAAATAATGGTGGTAACATTCATGACGAGGGCAGCCATGGCCATGACGGCCCTTCAGCCCAAGGCGGCGGAACTTTCGGTGCGCGTGCCGACGAAACCGTTGAATTAGCCTGCGATGCCGACTACAGGTATTTCCAGTCGAACGGAAACTCGACGAACAATACAGTTGCAGACATTGAATCTGTTGTTAATGCCACCGAAGTCATTTATCAAAATGACATTGGTATTTGTTACGACCTGACCACTGTTATTGTCCGCACATCAACCGCCAACGACCCGTACACCAGCAATGACCCGTCGACCTTGCTCAACCAGTTCCGGTCTGAGTGGATAAACAACCAGGGCGGCGTTCAACGAGATTTTGCCCAGTTGTTTACTGGCCGCAATGTTAACGGAGGGGTAATCGGGATAGCCTGGCTCGGCGTGGTTTGTAACAGCAATTACGGCTACTCGATGGTGCAGTCTAAATACACCAATAACTGGACGCGACGGGTGAGCCTGACGGCGCACGAACTAGGCCATAACTGGAATGCTGGCCATTGCTGTGGAAGTTGTTCAGGATGTAGCACATGCCACATCATGTGCCCATGTAATGGTGGTTGCTCAGGCAATGGAAGCAAGTTTGGCTCTTCGTCCATCAACCAGATGCTCAACCACAAGAACTCTCGTGGCTGTCTTGATTCCGGCTGTAATGGCGGCGGCGGCGGCGGCCCTCTAACCCTGTCCAACCCTACGCCAGGCACACCTAATATCACCAATACGGTGACTTTGACTGGTGGTTCGGCAAACGGTAGCGCAACCGTTTACTTCAGCTTCCAAACCGGATTTAGCACGACTTCCTGTACTGCGGTTTACCTTGGCCTGAAGAACCCCAGGACCGCTGGCACCGTTTCCTTTGACTCAAACGGTGACGGGGCACTCTCCAAGTTTGTTCCTGCCGGAGTTGCCGGGAAAACAGTCTACATTCAGGCTCTTGACTACGGTTCATGTACGATGTCGAACTTGGTGACCGAGACCTTCTAAATTAGTCGGTAGCTTTGCCGATCAAGGACGAACCGCCCCAGCAGTGTTGCTGGGGCGGTTTCTTTTCGCCCGCCGCTCCCCAAAAAACCAAGGAAATGGTGGCTACCAGACAACCAGCGCTAATGGTGTGCTCAGTGAGCGTGAGCGTGGATCAAGCGCTTGTGCCCAAACGCTAACCCCGGCGACGTTTGGCAAGATGCTGATTGCCAGATTGCCGATGCCATAGGAATTGGTCGGATCCGCGGGAATAATTCGAATCGGTGGTGACAGGGCGACGTCTCCTAATCGTGGCACGCTGGTCGGACCAGGACCATTGAATGAAAGTGCAAAGTACATTGGGGAACTTGGGGTTCCACCATGCATAACGAATGTACTCAAGTCTCCTTCTGTGAAATTTAGCACTGTCAGCCATGGCCTGGGGGTCCCCGTCAGCGCCAGTGCATGTCCATTGCCGATAGCGATGTTGACAATGTTTTTTGTGGGCGCATTGATTATTCCGTACTTGGCGTCACCCCAAACTTCAACCTGTCCATTGCGGTGCAACCCCATTGAATTGCGTCCTCCGGCGGCAATGGCGATGAAATCCCGAGCGCTCGATATGTTGGTTTGGCCCGCGCTGTTTTCTCCCCATGCCAGAAGCCTGCCATCCCGATGCATTGCCAGGGAGTGCGTATCTCCAGCGGCAATCGCGACGAATCCTGGCCCACTCGGCACATCACATTGTCCTTCCCAGTTGTTGCCCCACCCCGCGATTTCGCCAGCAGTATTCAAGGCCAGACAATGGTTCAGTCCGGCAGCAATAGCAGTGAACAGTTGTCCGGTTGGAACCTCTGTTTGGCCTTGGGAGTTGTCACCCCAGGCGGTGATTGCTCCAGTAACGGTCAGGGCGACGGAGTGAAACCCGCCAACCGCAACGGCGGAGAACCAGTTGCCGGCCGGCGCAGCAGTCTGCCCTTGGGAGTTGTCGCCCCAGGCGGTAATTGACCCATCGCCGTGCAGTGCTACTGAATGAGCATAGCCAGCCCCGATTGCCTGCCATCCTATAGTTGTCGGCGAGTCGCTARCTTGGAGATAGCTATCCGACCCCCATGCGGCAATTCGGCCATCTCCCCGCAAGGCCAAAGAATGGTAGATGCCGGTATTTATTGCGAGCAGGTTTTCGGCCGGAGGAGGGTTGTCCTGCCCGACATGGTGATCGCCCCAGGCGATTAGCGAGGAGTCCCAAGAAATTGCAGCACCATGCCTATAACCGATTGACATGTCGATGAAATAATCTCCGGAGGGGGCTTCAAAAACTTCTCCATAGTTGTCGCGTCCCCACAACGAGAAGGTTCCATCATGCCGCCGCGCCATCGAGTTGTATTTGTTGGACCAAATTCGCGCGAAGTCATTTCCGCTTGGKGTACTTCCAATTTGGTTAAATGCGTYGTTTCCCCACGAGTAAAGAGAACCATCAGCCGCCAACGCCATGCCGTGGGCCGACCCCGCACCAATCTGTTGCCATCCGCCGCCGGAGGGAATTCCTGTAACCTGGTCGTAGTCGTCACGGCCCCATCCACTAATATTGCCATCTACATCGAGGGCGAGCGCAGTGCTAGACCCGGCAGCAATGTCAACAAACCCGATTCCGCCAGGCGCACCAGATACTTGATCCCAAACATCCTCTCCCCAGGCAACGATGGAGCCGTCAATACGGAGGGCAACGGCAAAGTGGTAGCCGGCTTCCAGGCTAATGAAGTCGTTTCCGGTAGGGACGTTACTTACCTGGCCAAATTCGTCACTACCCCACGCGGCGATGGAGCCATCGTCACGAAGGGCCAAATTGAATGAACCGCCGGCCTCCACCAGTGAGAAATTACTATCTAGTGGAGTGCCACTTATTTGGCCATAGGAGTCATCTCCCCAGGCCACAATTGAGCCCACGTCGCTTAGTGCCAGAGTGCAAAATCCGTCAGCATCTATTTGCACAAAACCAGTCTCGGTCGGGGCAGAAGCTTGTCCACCGCTGTCGTTTCCCCAGGCAATAACTTTTCCATCTTGGGGGAGAGTCGGGGCGGCAAATGGGGCAAGAAAAAGAAGGGCGATGAAAATCATTTTGGTATGTGCACCGCCGAGCCGAGGGTGCTTGCCAAAATGCTAAACATTCCTATATGCTCGATTCAACTATAAGTAATCAAAGAACTTAGGAAGGTGGAAATGATATTGAAATGGCCCAAGCATGTGCTTTAGAATGGTGGCGCGCCCGAGAGGATTCGAACCTCTGGCCTACAGCTCCGGAGGCTGTCGCTCTATCCAGCTGAGCTACGGGCGCACGCGGGCGGAAAGGATATCCGTTTGAGTCATAAAACGCTATTTTTCCAAAAAAAAGTGCATAACCGGGTAACTGTTGACCAACTAAAGTTCATTCAGGGCAATTTAATCTCCTGAAGGTCCTGAAGTTGTTACCTTGGGACTGTCCAATAGGGTCCCAATCACCCACCTAATCATGATTTCTTGGAATAAATTGACCATCGTTTTCGGCTCCAGCGCACTATTATTGCTTGCTGCCGGCGTTTCGGCCACAAAGCCATTACCGGCTGCAGGTGGTGGTATTTTAATCCTTGCCGACGCCGACAACGATGGCCTCGACGATTTGCTCGAGTTTCGCATTGGTAGCAACCCTGACGAAGCCGATACCGATGGCGATGGCCTGAGTGATCTTCAGGAAATAATGGTAGGTACAGATTTTCTTACACCAGACCCTCCACATGGCATTCCCAGCTCTGACACCGCTCTATATCTCAACGTTTACTCTCTGGGTGCCGATTTCATAATCGAGGTTTACGTGCTGAATCACCTTGGCGTCTCACAGTTTGCGATGGTGCGGGCGCGTGAGGCAGACCAGAAATCCTTTAGTTTTGGCCAACTTGCCTCGTTCCTTGTCGACACCACTACTTTTGCGGCTTACGACGCGGGGTGGCAAATTGACCGCGTTCGCTTCAAATTGCCAATCTCGCTGGTTCATGGCAATGGCTCCATCTCGCTGGCGGCGATGGTTGTCGCTGACTATGCGATTATGGCCCAGGTGGTGACCTTGACCAGCGTGGATGGCGTTCTGTCGCAACTGGTTATGGACGTCCAAGCTTCCAGCTTCAACGGACACTCCAATACCAATCCCACCACCTTGGGGAACAGCGGTAGCGGTACCGGCGGTGGTGGTGGAACCAGTAATCCTCGCGGTGGGCTCTTTCCGACCGAGCCAATCACCGACGGCCCTCCCCTATCAGGCACACTCGACGAGGTTTGCCTGCAAGTGCTTCAACCAATCGCCTATCTGGGTGCTGGAAGGATTGAATACCAGGTTGCAGATGCTTTTTGTGACCCACTTGCTGGCGCAGTTTGCCTGACAGGATGTTCTGCTACATTGGGCGATACAATCATCGGGATTGACATTGTCGGGTTACTCGGCGGCTGATAAGTTCTTTTAACAAAAGTGTTTACAGATAATGACCCGCCCTTTAAGGGCGGGTCACCTTTTATTGTGAATCTAAAGTTAAGGGTTTGTGGTTTGCTGGAAGCCTTGCCCTATCCTAGGCTTAGGAACAATTAATCCGAATTGCTGGAACTCTAACCCACCAACCCACGTCAAAATAAGCGAACCATCGGTGACTGATCACGAGAAGGACCTTGTTCTTCGGTGCCAACAGGCTACCGGTGAAGAATTTGAGCACGCATACCGCGAGCTTTACGATCTTTTTAAAAACCGGGTTTACACCATCTGCTTACGAGTAACAGGCAACGAGGATGACGCTCTTGACGCAGCTCAGGAGACCATGATCACTTTGGCGCGCCGAACAAGAGATTTCGCCTTCCGCAGTCGCTATTCCTCATGGGTTTACCGAATCGCGGTCAATGCTGCGATTGATATCCGTCGCCGTCGTTTGGCCGGTACTCGTGCTGGCGTTACTACGATTCTGACAGGACCAGGTTCGGACTCGTTTAGTGAGCCACCAGCTCCCGCTGAAAGTTCAGATCCTTCTGGGCGCGCAAGTGGGGCAGAGTCTCGCGAAGCAGTTCGAGTTGCATTAACCCAGATAAACCCTCGCTTTTCTTCCCTTCTAACCCTTCGTTACATGGAGGGGTTGTCTTACGAAGAAATCAGTGAGGTTCTGGAGTGCAATCTTGGAACCGTTAAGTCCCGGCTAAACCGCGCACATTCTGCGCTGCGCGAGTATCTTGACCGCAGAACCAGTGGTGGCGCAGACCTGCTCTGACCATTAATACCATGGACAATCACGAAACCATCGAACAACTACCCGAAGACCTGGAGGTCGCTCTCCAGTCGCTGGGTGGGGTGTCTGCTCCCGAGGAGCTGTGGCATCGGGTGGCGTTGTCGATGGAGGAACATGTCGAGGCGCCCGACGAACTGTGGGATCGTATTGCTCCTGAAGTTGCTGTTGCTGCTCGCCCGGTACGACGGTTCCGCTTACGGCATCTTTCCGCCGCCGCTGCCATTTTGATTATTGCCGCCATCGGATTACTTCCTGAGGAGCCGATTTCTACAACTCAGCCAACTGCCCAACTCTATATTGAGGCTCACAACCAATTGCGTGACCAATATGCAGCAAAAGTACTTTCGCGTGAGGTGCTCGCGAGCGAACTTTCTGCAGTCAGCCGCGCCTTTGCTGCCGCCGCCGGCGCAAATCCAGTCTCAGGGAGCCTGCACTAATGCGCTTCCTTCCACTTCTGCTGCTCGCGCTCAGCGCTTGTCTCCCTCAATCCGCCAATACCGATGCCACAGACATGGGTATGGCAGTTTCAGGTTCCGGCTCTGCAGGCTCACATGGAGGCGCCAATGCCTTTGCGAACAGTTTGCCGAGCGTTGCCTACGGCGAGAACATTCTGGTGCAAGAGGACCGAACCTATCGTGTTCTGGGCAAGGACGGCTTATGGGACGTATTTTTCGAAGAACTCAGAGCGGACGGTAACGGCGAGTTTCTGCTCTCGCTTTCGGCGGTTGCATTCGATGATGCCCCTGTTTCCAGTATTCCCAATATGTTTTGGACTGACTTATACGCGACGCGTGGGCGCTA
>NVRO01000058.1 GCA_002400895.1 Planctomycetota bacterium | reverse complement strand
GTAGTTTTCATTGGCTTTGAAAAACAAATAGTCGTTGCTACCTCCGGGAAACTGTGGATTAGCCGAGATTGGGGAACTCAATGGTATTTGAACGGTTCGTTCAGTAATACTGCGGTCACCCCGGCCGACTGGGTGGTATCGGCCATCAGCATGTCCGTAAATTTTGTCAATGACGGCACCATTCTGGTAGCCCAAAGCCGCGAAAACCCCAGTGCCGGAACCCCCTGGGGTGACGAGGGCGAAGTCTGGCGGTCGACCGATGGCGGCAACTCCTTCTCGATGGTGCGCGTGGTTGAATCGCGGATTACCGCATTGCACGCTACCGGCGGCAGTCCGGTCGGGCCAAGTCATTTCTATATGTCCATCTTTTACTACCCGGAATTGGCCAACCCCTCGCTTGCAGTTGGCATCCGTCGTAGCGACAACGGCGGTTTGACTTGGAATGATTTCGGCAACTGGCAGGACTTCTTGCTGGAGCCGGAAGTTGCAGGCGGTGCTGCCCAGCGTTGGAAACCGCTGATGGCCTTTGCCGAGTCCACCGACTTCCAAAATGACGGGGTCATTTACTTCGGGAGATCCGAGGGCGTATTTCGTTCCGATGACAGTGGTAATCATTGGGTGCAGACCCGTACTCGCAGCGAGCGTTTCATCCGACATTTGGCGGTTGGCTTGGATGCCAACCAGAATGGCGGCAATGACGTTGTCGTTTTCGGCGGTAGTTATGGCTCGGGTACCTTGATGGCTCGCTTCCGCGAACAAAATGGTTCCCTGAATCTGATTGAGACAACGACTCTCGCCGACTCGAAAATCACTTATCAGAAACCGGTGGTGGTTTCGCCGAACTACTCCTTGGACGGTGTCATGGTTGCCGGCGGCTCCAACGGTCTGGCAATCTGGTTCGACCCCAATCGAAATGGCAAGAACCAGTACGGTGCTCGGGGTTGGGTTGAAACTGACCGTAATCCTTACGGCTATGTTCGTACTCTGGCGATTTCTCCACATTTTGACGCCAGTACACCGCAATCAACTGACCGCTCCTTTTTCTGGAGTACCCGTTCGGATCTTGGCGCAGTAGATGAACAAACCTGGCGGACCCTGGACTGTGGCCAGACTACCGAGTTGATTGATACCTGCTTTGAACCCAATTCCAATAGCCATGTCGATTTGCCACACCTGTCCAACATGGTGGTCGCCTCGACCTACGATGCGGTCAATAATGTTACCGACGTCTATGGCTCGGCCGGTCCTAACCTGTTCCGCTTTGGTTCCGATCCACTCGGTGGTACCACCCCGGTGTGGACCTGGCTGGGTTCAACCAGTTCGCGGATGAGCGCACTGGCGCTGGACCCGGATTGGGAGCTAATCGGCACCCCCGGTTACCGCCGAATTTGGGCAACCCTGGTTGACCCGCCCTACCTCGCTGCGCTCGATGACCTGACTTCCGGTTTGGTTGTTCAGGAGATTACAACCACCGGCATGGACTCAGAGGTCAAGGGCTTGGCGGTCCCCTCGACCTTCTCGACCACTTCGGTATTGTTTGCATCGACTACCGGGATGGGAGTCAAGAGCCTGGATGTTTCACCATTCCTGGCCAACCCACAGGCCAGTTGCAGCTGGCAACAAACCGGTAWARATTACCCCSCCTATGTGACTTTGCCGATAGTTGCTTCTCCCAACTTCGCTGCYGATGGCACGCTTTTCACCGGCACCGATTTCGGCATTGTGTGGGGCCAGGACAATGCCAGCGTTGCTTGGCAACTGGCTGATACTCCCGGCAACAGCGACGATCGCGACCCTGGCTATACCTTCTACTCACCGAATGCGMRATCCAATCCGGCACCGRAYCGYCCGTGGGATTGGGATGAATCCTACTTYTATAAAGTCGAGAAMAAGTATGGCGTCGAGACCCACGGCACTGCAGTCKCGTGGACTACCGATCATGGCGCATGGTTCCGCTGGGAAGGGGTTGCTTCCGAGGTTTCACTCGAAACCTTTACCGGTTCTCTGATGGGTAGTGTGACCGTAGAAGTTMTGGATTTTTGGACTGGTTCTACCCTTGCCACCGCCACCGAGAATTTGAATGGTGGTCCCATTGCCAATCATCTCATTACCCTGCCCTTACTGGCGAGTGCCGAAGTGATAGTGAAAGTCACTGCTGATTTGTCAGGGCCAAACGCAGTCGCCTTTGCCTTCGATGGTTTGATGATTACTCCTTGAGTCGGATGGGCGGCTTGCTGCCACTAACCGTGGTCATACCGACCTGGAACGAGGCTCGGGAAATAGTCTCCTGCGTGGAACATCTTCGCGCCCTTGAGCCACACTGGGAAGTGATAGTGGTCGATGGCGGCAGTACTGACAATACCTCCGAGTTGGCCAGAGCCGCAGGCGCCAGCCAAGTGCTTGGTTGCCGACGGGGACGCGGTTTTCAACTCGCTGCAGGCGCAGCGGCAGCCTCGCCCAATGCTGACTTGCTGTTCCTGCATGCCGACTGTCGGCTTCCGCACAACGCGGTTGGATTGATTGCAGAGACCCTCGACAATGAGTGTTATTCTGGTGGTTGTTTTCAGGTGAAGCATGCACCAAGTATCGATGCTGGCCCGCTGGTGCGTTTTTTCTTGCGCACCGCCGATTGGCGCTCACGTCGCACCACCTTGCCCTATGGCGACCAGGCGGTTTTCTGTCGCCGCCGGGATTATCTGGAAATAGGTGGGATGCCCTGCCAGGAACTGATGGAAGACATCGAGTTCTCAAAACGAATTGCCGCAGTGGCCCCACTGCGCACCCTGCCAGCCGCGGTCGAAGTAAGTGGACGCCGCTTTTGCGCTCGTCCCTGGCACACCTTTTGCTGCTGGCATAGTTTCCCGTTGTTATATCGACTCGGGGTATCTCCAGAGCGGCTGGCAAAACTTTACTGAAACCGCGGCTTTTGGGGAACCTTCAACAGAGGTTGCCGTCTCACTCAGCGAAACAGGGATTTTATCCGCCTCCCGGGCACCAGACATGCCTCCTTAGTGATGTAATAGTCTGTTGACCATCCCCGCTCGGGGGGCGGGTTTTTCCAATTATTAGTTGCCGGGTTCGTTATGTTTTGAGCATGTTGACTCGACGCTCACTACTCGGCGTAGCTGCAGCTGGTGCTGCAACTGCTGTACTTCCACGCGGCTTGCGCGGTTCCGCCCTGCTAGCCAAACCAAAATCCCCGGTGGCGATTTCATCTGCCAACGGCCTGCGCACAGTTGCCGAAGCGTGGCGCCTGGCTCAGGATGGAATGCGCCCGGTCTCAGCTGCGGTGAAAGGAGTTGCAATTGTCGAGGCCGACCCCAATGACATGTCGGTCGGTTATGGCGGACTACCCAACGAACAAGGGGTGGTGCAACTCGACGCTGCCTGCATGGACGGGATTGCTCACAATGCCGGGTCGGTTGCTTGTATTGAAGACATCAAACATCCTGCTCAGGTTGCCGAAATCGTGATGGACCATACCGATCACGTCAACCTGGTCGGTAGCGGGGCCAAGGATTTCGCCCGCTCCTATGGTTTTTTGGAGGAAAATTTGCTGACCGAGCGTGCACGCAAAGTGTGGATTAAATGGCGGGCATCCAAATCCAAGGATGACGATTGGCTGTCTCCCGCCGGCAATGAAATCAGCAATGCTGATTTCGAGCGTATTTACGGGACAATCCATTGTTCGGTGCTTGACGGCGGGGGAGATCTCGGTTGCACCACCACCACATCCGGCTTGTCGTTCAAGATACCCGGACGAATCGGTGATTCTCCCTTGATTGGTTGTGGACTCTACTGTGACAACGACGTTGGTTCGGCCGGCGCTACCGGCCGCGGCGAAGCGGCGATTCATTCCGGAGGATCCTGGTTGGTGGTCGAGCGCATGCGCACTGGCGATACTCCCGAAGAGGCTTGTCTCTATGCGCTCAAGCGGGTGGTTTCACAGGTCAAGCGCCAACGCAACTGGCAAGCAGGATTGTGGAACGAAAGCCAGAACCGACCAGCATTCAATTTGTCTTTTTACGCCGTGCGCAAGGATGGTCTCTACGGATCCGCGCGCATGCTCGGTACTCCCGGGAGTAAAACCTTTGCCGTTTGCGACGCTGACGGAGCCCGGCTTGAAAGTGGATCTTTTCTTTACCAAAGCTGAGCGGTCTCCGCGGAAACCTAGCTGTTGCCATGTCTGAACGGGTAGGAATAGATACCGGCGGGACTTTTACTGATGCCGTAATCTCCGACGGTAAGGGTGGTTGGCGGATTCATAAGCGCCCGACTACTCCCCGCACTCCGGCCCTTGCGGTGTTGGACGCGTTGCACCATCTAATCCCGATAGGGGAGTCTGCAGTAGAGCTGGTGCACGGTTCCACTCACGCCACCAATGCCTTGTTGACCGGGAAGCTGGGACGAGTTTGTTTTCTTACCACCAAGGGCCACCGTGACATCCTGGCGATTGGACGCCAACAACGCGATCAACTTTATGCTCTCGAACCGCGCCCGCCACGGCCTGCCCAGCCGCGCAAGTTGATAGTTGAAGTTGACGAGCGCCTGGATTCCGGCGGAAAAACCGTGCGTAAGTTGGAGGACAGGGAAGTCGAACGGGTGGTCAAGGCGGTGGTCGCCAAACGTCCACAGGTGGTTGCAGTCTGTTTGCTGCATGCATGGCAGCAGCCGCGTCATGAGCGCAAGCTTGGCCGCGCACTGCGCAAACTCGGAATCCAGGTGGTGTTGTCCTGTGACCTGGCGCCGGAGCAGCGTGAATACGAGCGCGCCACCACCACCTGGGCGGATGCCGGCCTGCGCCCGGTAGTTGCTCCTGCGCTTGGAGTGATTGCGGACGCGCTTGAATATGGGTGGGGGAAAAACAGCAAGTTGCGCATCATGCGCTCCGACGGAGGCACCTGTTCTGCTGCTGCCGCTGCCAAGGAGCCGGTTCACCTGGCTCTATCGGGGCCGGCCGGTGGTTTGTCGGCCGCCCGCACTTTGGCCGATGCGCGCGGCGACCGCACGATTCTGACTCTGGATATGGGTGGCACCAGCACCGACGTGGCCTTGCTAAGTGCCGGCGAATTGCCCCTGGAAGAGCTGGAACTTGCCGGTCTTCCCCTGCTGGTACGGGGGCTGCCACTGCACACTGTTGGTACCGGCGGTGGCAGCCTGGCCCGCTTCGACCCTGCCGGGGCTCTGCAAGTTGGTCCATCTTCGGCTGGTGCCGAGCCCGGCCCCGCTTGTTATGGAAGAGGTGGTGAGGGAGTCACAATCACCGATGCACATCTGCTTGTCGGTCGCCTGCATCCCCGGCGTTTCCTGGATGGAAGTCATCCACTCGATTTGGCGGCAGCCAGCGCCGCGGTCGATAAGCTGGGGGTGTCACCGACCGATTTACTTGAGATCGCCAGTGCCGACATGGAGCGAGCATTGCGACGGGTTAGTTTGGCCGACGGGCATGACCCACGCACCCTCAAGCTGTATGCCTTTGGTGGTGCCGGCGGCTTGCACGCCGCGTGGATGGCGGCACGACTCGGTATGCCCGAGGTTGTGATTCCTCCTTTTCCGGGAGCTTTTTCCGCGCTTGGATTGTTGTCGGCGCCACCACGGCGAAATCTTGCCCGCACCGTGCTCGCAGCCCTGCCGAGTTTTAATTCTCGGCGTCGAATGTTCCGGCCGTTGGTGACTCGTGCCCGCGGGGAACTTATGGCCGAGGGAGTTTCGAGTTCGCGGATTCGCATCCGCCGCCTGCTCGAATTGCGCAGTAGTGGTCAATCTGCAGTATTTCCCCTGGTCGAAGGACCAAAGTTGCTGGAGCGATTTCATCGCGCTCACCGCAAGCGTTTCGGCTACTCACGCCCTGGAGAAGAAGTCATCCTGGTCGCGGTGCGGGTGCAGGCGGATGGACCGGCCGGCAGTTTCTGGAGTAAGCGCCGCGGTCGCCGACATCGTCCGTTTGCATTGGAAGCGCTGCCTGCGGTTTTCCCCGAGAGCGGTAGCCACCGTTTCCGTCGCAGCAAGTGGTACCAACGGGAGCATCTGAAAATCGGCGCTGAAATCCGAGGCCCGGCGCTGATTGCGGAGTATTCGGCAACCACCGTGGTGCCACCGAAGTGGCGTGCCCGGGTCGACGGTTTTGGTTGTTTGTCTCTGTCCCCGGTGGACTCCAAATGAGTAATCGCCAGCAACTCGCGGTTTTTCGGCACCTGTTCGCCAGTGTTACCGAAGAAATGGGGGAAGCTCTGCGCCAGTCGGCAATATCTGCCAACATCAAGGAGCGGCGAGATTATTCATGCGCGCTGCTCGATGCCCGCGGCCGCTTGATTTCACATGCCGCCCACATCCCGGTGCACCTCGGTAGCGCGCATCTGACGGTGCCGGCAGTATTGAAAAGCCTCGACCCTGAGCGTGGTGACATTGTGGTTCTCAACGACCCCCACCGTGGCGGCACTCACCTTAATGATGTCACCGTTGTGGCTCCGCTTTTTGTCGGCCGCCGCCGAGTAGGATTTCTGCTCAATCGTGCTCACCACAATGATGTCGGTGGGGTCGAACCGGGTGGCCTGATGGGCGCCTCCACTCTGGCCGAAGAAGGGGTGTGCATTCCCCCGACCTGGCTACAAAGAAAGGGACGCAGATGTGACCAAGTCTGGAACCTGTTTCGCGACGAAATGCGCGAGCCCGAGGCCCGACGTGGTGATCTCGAAGCCCAGTGCGCTGCCCTGCACCGCGGGTCGGTGCGATTTTTAAACCTGGT
>NVRO01000057.1 GCA_002400895.1 Planctomycetota bacterium | reverse complement strand
ATGCACTTTGTGCCTGGGGCAACATGTCGGAGCGCAGGACTTCCAACTTGTTGCATCCGGCAATGAATAATAAATTGCCGGCTTTTCTTTCCTTCAAGCCCGGGATTAACTCCGGGCTGATGATGCCACAGGTAACTGCCGCTGCTTTGTGTGCCGAAAACAAGTTACTGGCAACACCTGCCAGCGCCGACACCATACCGACCAGCGCCGACCAGGAAGACCATGTTTCGATGTCCAATAATGCCGCACGCAAGTTGCGTGTTGCGGTTGAGAATACCGAGCGCATTCTGGCGATAGAGCTCTACTGTTCATGTCAGGCGCGTGAGTTCCATCGCAGCATCAAGGCCGGTCTTGGCGCCCAGGCAGCACATGAACAGGTGCGCAAGTATTTGCCGCGCTTGAAAAACGATCGTTACCTCGCGCCTGAGCTGGACAAGGTTCACGAGCTCATCCGCAGCGGTGAGATTGTTCGTGCGGCAGAGTCTGCTGCAGGGGAGTTGCGCACTTAGAACCCGAATGAAGGGGAGTGCGGTTGCCATGAGCGTAAATTGCAATTTAGTGCAATACTGGGGGAATGCACCACTTCCTCCTAGTCGCTTTTCTCGTTACACCGGTTCAGATTTCTCCTGACGGAGACCCGGCAGTTACCCTCACTTGGCTTGATGCTTCGGAGGTCGCGGCCTGGTCCGCTCCGGACACCGTTTCCCACGCCCGCGCCCTGGCAAGGTCGTTCATGGACAAGAACCTGGTCGCCGGTGAACTCGAACTGTTGCTTGACCAGGGTGCTTCGCAAACTGCAAGCCGAGTCATTTTTCAGCGCACGGTTGCCGGGCATCCGGTGCGGCATGATCAAGTAAAGGTTGTTTTGTATGCCGATGGCACCGCCAGCATCGAGGCTGCTCCTCGTCAACTTGACCTGAGCGCTTCCGGTGTTGCTGTCAGCGCGGAAGTTGCCGGTGACGTCGCGCTTGCTCTTTATCGGGTCGGGCAACTTCGCGAAGTTGAATCAGCACGTTTGTCCTGGCTGGAAACCGGCCTGTGTTGGGAAGTGCGGATTAAAGTTAGCGGCGACGGAACCTGGCACGAAGATGTGTTGGTGAACGCGAATACCGGTGAGCTAATTGCGGTGGATGACCTCCGCCTGTTCTGTGCCCAAGGTGGTTCGCGTGCAGATGGCGCCGGCCAGGTGTTTGACCCCAATCCGGTTCAAACTTCTGGGGACCACAGTTTGAAGGACAATAACGATTCCAATTCTGCGGTACCGTCCTCCGAATACTTCAATGTTACTTTGCGCGATTTGGACGGCACTGGCTACTTGACCGGCCCCTGGTGCTCGACCTCGCCCACTTCCGGACGGATCAACGAGCCAAGTCTGCAGTTTTTCTACCAGCGTAGAGAGGATTCTTTCGAAGAGGTCATGTGCTATTACCACATTGACTCATTCCAGCGCTACCTACAAGCAGCCGGGCAATCCAACGCCAACCGCCGCCAACAACGAGTCGACGTGAATGGCACTACCGTGGACAACTCCTGGTACGACCTTGGCAGCAAGATCATCACCTATGGTTCTGGCGGAGTGGATGATGCTGAAGACGCCGACATCATCATTCACGAATACGGCCATGCTCTGCACCACGATGTGCAAGGCAGCATCGGTGGATCAAATGAAAATGGTGCGATGTCGGAAGGCTACGGCGACTACTTCGCAGCCAGTTTCTACGACGACGCGCTGGTCGGGGAGTGGGATGCCGTGTCCTACACCTCCGGCAACCTTCATTTCCTGCGCCGGGTCGATCTGGATTTGCATTACCCCAATGACAAGAACGGTCAAGTTCACCATGACGGCCAAATTTGGGCGGCGTTTTTATGGGACATGCGCATGGGTCTTGGCGGGTCGATCGCCGACAACATCATTGTCGAGGCGATGGGTTTCCAATCATCCAGCAGCAAGATGACCCACGGTGGCGACTTCATCCTCCAGGCAGAAACCCTGCTCTACGGCGGGAACTGGCGTCCATACATTGAGTGGGCCCTGCACAAGCGCGGCATCAAGACACTTTCTTCAGCTGAGGTCGTCCTGATGCCATCCGATTCTTCGCCGACTCCGGGCCAGGCTGTGACCATTACCCTGTCAGCGAACAGTTATGGCGGGAAAAGTTACGCCACCTTGGTTTCATTGATTCCCGGTCGCCGTCATTTGGGTGGCTCCTGGAACGTGGACATTGACCTTGGTCTTGATTTGCTGAGAATCCCGGCCACCATCCCCGGCATGATTGGCACCCTGAACAGCTCCGGCAGCGCCAGCTTTACCGTGACCTTGCCACCCCAGGTTGAAATTGCGGTTCCGGTGGTGTTTCAGTCAGCAGTTTTGTCCGGACCGACTACCATTCTCGCCATCAGCAAGCCCTGCGCCTTGCGCGGCGGCCCTTATTGATTTAATGCGGCCGGAAGTTTTGCCGGGAGGGGGGTAACCCCCCGCTCGGTATGGATTCGTCCCCAGCGGTCAGTGACTCGGACGTAGACCTGCATTGGGCCGTTCCATCTGTCCGCCATTCTCAGTTGACCATGCCACAAGTGGGTGCTGTTGATCGGCTTTGGCAGTTTGCGCCATTTGTCCTCGCGGCGGCTTTCTTCTGCAGCCACCAGAGCCACGTAACTCGGATCCGGAGCCAGTACCCGCTTCAGTTCAATCCAATCGCCGGCGGAGTTGAGCCGCGCTTCGACCTTGTTGCGCGGGTCACCATTCCAGACGTTTACCCACACCTCAAGATTACCGTCGACGATGTCACCAGTAATGGTGTGCATTTGTGTGCTGGCATCCTCTCCGGCAGCACGGAAATCAAACTTCCATTTACCCTGAGTGAAAGTCCATTCGAGCCAACCTTTGGGGGCACCATCACGCATGGTGCTGTGGGGAATTCCGCGCTGGTCCGGTTCGCCGCTCCACCAGCTACCACAAGCAGTGACGTGCACTACGTGGGTATGAGCCTCCGCTTTGTTCCAGCCGTGTTGGGCACCGAGTTCATCCACCCGTTGGGTGTGAGTATGACCGGAGACCGAAACCGAATAATCGAACTGCGCCAAAAGATCGAGTAACACCTTGCCGTTTTGCACCCCCTTCAAGGGAATATGCATCGCCGCAACCACCAGACGGTCTTTTGGCACCAGAGCCAGTTCATTGCGCGCAAACTCGAGAGCATCTTCGCTAAAACGCGCCTGATAGTTGGCTTTGCCTTCAGCGGGAACCACCCATTCGACGTTGTCGAGAATCAGGAAGTGAGCCGGGCCCCAGTCGAATGCGTAGTTGGCGGGGCCGAAATTGGCAATGAAGGTTTCGTTGGCAAGCTTGTCGGTGGGGGCATCGTAATTGATGTCGTGATTGCCGAGTACCATCCACCACGGAATTCCGGTTTCGGCCAATGTCGAAGCAATCTCCGGGAAAATTGCAAGATTATCGAAGGCGATGTCGCCGAGTGCAAGACCAAAGGAACCATCAAAACTGCGACATTCCTCAACCACGTCTTCTCCCATCCAGGCAACTTCCTGCAAGTTGCGCGGTTGCGGGTCGCCGTAAATCAACACCCGAAGTTCATCGCCTTCAACCTGCTTATGTAATGGAAAGTCGATGGAAAGAGGCAAGGGCCCGGTTTCCTTGCTGCCGGCGTAGCGGGTCTTTGGCGAGCCCTCCGGGCGATGCAGGTAGAAATACTTTGGCAGTAGGTGCTCCCCAAGGGGTGGCATCCACCCTTGCGGTTTGATCACGAAAAACTCGGCATCCTGGCGTTGCTCGTCGTTTGCCGGGAGTGGCAAGCACCACTTTCCGGACTCATCGCTAAGGACGACTTGCCGCCCGTTGCTGACCCTGATGTCGGCCAGTCCCGGTTCACCGTAATCGCGAATGCCGTTGCTGTTAAGGTCGTTAAAGACCACGCCGCAGGCATCCTGGGGTGGCGCAAATGGTGAAGATATCTGGCTGGCGAAACCCGCAGCCAGGGCGAGGACGGGTAGCGCGCGCATGGCTTAGAAGTTGTCGGCCGCAAGGTAGGCACTGATGACCGCTTCGTCTCCTTTGGCACCGCCTTGTGAGTTGCCATGTTCCATCCCGAGGATTCCGTCGAATCCCTTTTGATGAATGTGCTTGAAAATGTTGCGATAGTTGACTTCACCAGTGCCGGGCTCGCGGCGGCCGGGATTATCGCCGATTTGGAAATAGCCGATTTCGTCCCAGCACAAATCGATATTCGGAATCAGATTACCTTCGGAAGCTGCCTGATGGTAGATGTCAAAAAGAATCTTTACCGCCGGGGAGTCGACCGCCTTGGCCAGCATGTAGGCATGGTCGCTGCGCTCAAGGTACATGCCTGAATGGTCACGGAAGTTGAGCGGCTCCATCACCATGACCAGATTGTGCGGCTCCAGCACTTCTGCACCACGCCGCAGCATTTCAATCGCATTGGCGTCCTGATAACCCTGCCGCAAGCCGGGGTGTTGGTCGCCGAGTACTACCGTCATCCAGGTGGCATTGACTCGCTTTGCTACTTCAACGGCTTCTTCAAGGCCGTCGAGGAAATTGTCCAGGTGATCCTTGTTGCCGGCAACAAATGAACGTTTACCGAAGGCGGTACCGAAGTTGCAGACAAAGACGCCCATGCTGATTCCCAGCCGTTCCATTGCCTTGGCAATCTTATTTTGCTCGGAAGTTGAACGGTTCATCATGTTGTTGTCTTCCCATGCACGAAAGCCCCGCTCTGCGGCCCACTCCAGTTGCGCGACCGTGTCTTTGCCGGCGGCGCGTGCGAACATCCCGAAGTGGGGGGCGTATTTCAGCCGAAACGGTTTGGTCGYAGCGGCATTTRCGGTGGCTGCCCGTTCATTAGCGGCAGTAGCTGCTGCAGGTAGCGCRGCGGCGGCGATAGCGGAGGAAAGGAAGGTGCGTCGGTCCATGCCCCTTTTGTACCTTCTCCGCCTGTGGTTTAGGGCATGATTCGCACCGCAACCGGGTTCGAAGCGAAGTCGAWCGGGTTGAGGGTGACAAAAGCAAAGTGCGCAGTACGCCCTACCAATGAGGCCGGAATAGGACCGAGAGTGTCGATGGTTGCCGAGGCAAACCCATTTGCGTCCAAACTACCGGCAAAGCCCTGGAATCCGGGACCATTGGTGTTTTGAATGACAAACTGAGTAAAGTTGTCCCGGTTTAGCGGAGCCACGATGCCTCCAGGCAGGGTTGTCCCAGGCGAAGTACCGCTGAAACTACCAACTGTCCAATAGTTGCGACCCGCACGTTCGGAGCCGGCAACCAGATCGAGGGTGAGGCTGCCACCGGTGGCGGCATAAAGTTCAGAATCCCCGGGCCAGAGCCAGCGCTGGTAGCGGCGGATCTTGAAAATGGAAGCACCAGATGGTGGTGTCAGATCCCAGACAATGTTGTCGTTTGTGTCTATTTCAAGCATCCGACCCTCGGCACCACTGCAAATCAGGGTATTGCCATTTGGCTGTCGTTGACAGCCGGAGATATTTAATGAAAACATGTTGCTTGCCGGGGTATCAGTCCAGGACCAGATTGCAGCCGCCGGGTCGAATGCCGCAGAGGCGGGAACGGTGTAATTTCCCAAGGCGTCAATCGGAGGAACAATCTCGTCAACCGAGGAGTGATTTCCACCCGGTCGTCCCTGGCCGTTATTAAAAACCAGAATGTTGCCGTCTCCGGGATAACCGTCTTCAATCCAGGTGGCATCATGTTGTCCGTACAGCGTGCGGTCGTTACTCCCGCCGCGGTCATAGCACTGGGGGTTTCCCCAGCGGTAGAGGATGTCTCCACCCTTGCCATAGTTGCCACCGGTGTGACCGGCTGCCTCGGCGGTGGTGGTGGAGTGATCAACAATCCAAATCTCGCTCCATGCGCGACTGCTAATGAGAATCTGGTCGAATTCTTCGTTGTAGTCAACCGAGTTAAAGTGAAGCCAATCACCATTGCTCACAACCTTGGGAGGATAGTTCATGCTCAGCAATCCCGGGTAATCAGCGACCACGCCGTAATTTGGCAGAGCCGGGCTGAAGTCCTGCACAACATGGTCGAAAGCATTCCATTCCCACACGATGTTGCCGGTACCACGCTCGACCTCAATGACGCGGTCGGACCAGAAGGTCGGCCCTTGTAGGTATGCCGGGTTGCGCCCGGCTGCGAGCGCTGCATTACGCCCGACATTCTGCCATGCCAGCATCAGAATGTTGCCATTGGGCAATATTGCCAAATCATGGTGGGCGTGCTCGGTGCTGTTGGCGAGTTGGAAGTCCCACAACACTTGACCGTCCCAACTCCACTCGCGGAGGCCGCCGCCGCTGCCGCCGATTTGGGAGCCGGGGAAGCCGCCGATTTTGTAGAGCCGTAACAGAGTCCCTTCCGGCGACAAGTAGTTGGCAACACCAGGATTGGCTTTTCCGATCCAGGTGTGGACTACATTGTTGTTGGTGTCCAACAAACTGGCCTCCAGTGATCCTTGCGGGGCGTACAAAGTCAAACCATCCTGCATTCCTGATTGGGGTAGGAGGGCAATAATTAGGGGAAGCAACATCACCGTAATCTACCCGAAAAAGTGAGATTGGTGCTGTTTTTCCCCAGTGTCGGTAAGAGGCCGCGTGGCTTCGTCTTCAACCAACAACCAGCGCAACGACCATCATGGAATTACCGGAAAGAAGATGGTGGCGGAATCATCATCGATATGCTTTGCCACTGGCGCTACGTGCTTGA
>NVRO01000056.1 GCA_002400895.1 Planctomycetota bacterium | reverse complement strand
GTGGCGGCCACGGCCAGCATGATGTTGGAGGCGAAGGTAAACCAGATGTTGACACCGCTCGGATCGTAAATCAGCGGCATGTAAGAGGCAAAGTACGCGCCCGCCAGGGCGAACATGGCCATGTTCCAGGTCCCGAGCCTGGTTCGCGCATCCGACGAGGAGGAACTGGCGCAGGATGCGGCCATCCAGACAAACGCCGACAACATCCAGGCCCTCGAGAACGCAACGGGGACGCTGCTCTTCGGTGAATCGCAAGCCCGTGCCCAGGCTGACGCGCAGCATTCAGGCGACATCCAGACCAACAGCGCGGCGATTACTCCTGCCAGAATTGCCAACGGCAAGCTCAGCCACGGATGTAGCGCCAACATCTCGGTACCAGTGACATAGCTGAGGCCACCCGCAGCCGCCGCGGCTGCAGCTCCGGGAAGCACCAGCCGAGGGAGGCGGCCAAGACTGATTGGCGCTCGCAGACCAAGAGTTTTAAGTCCGCCCAGAAGCACCATGACTTGCACGGTCAGCGCAACCGCAGTGGCAATCCCGGCACCAGGAACGCCAATCCGCGGTAACAACACCAAATCCAATCCCAGGTTAACCGGCAGACTAATGAGCGCTGCCAGTGCCGGGCGGCGGTAATCGCCCCGCGCTTGCCGCACGCGAGTCAATAATCCGGACAGAGCCGCCGCCGGCAGACACAACAAATAAGTGCGCAAGGTCAAACTGAGCAATGGAGTGTCGGTCGAATCGTAGGCACCGTGGTCAAACAGAGTCGAAATAACTTGTGGGGCCAACACCGCCAAACCTGCGGCGGCAGCAACTATCAACAAAAATGACGCTTCACATGCTCGGCCGAGCACCAGTGACATCCTTTCGTGCTCGCCGGCAGCCGCCAGGTTCGAGAACAATGGCATTGCCGCGGTGGCAATCGAGATGGCAACCAACGCCAGTGGAAGCTGCAACAATCGATTGGCCAGATAGCAAAATGAGTTGGCCTCGTGCCCGACCAGACTCCAGACCAGGCTCTGGTCAATCGCCATGTTTATTTGCACTGCCGCCAATCCCAAAAAGGCCGGTAAAAATGCTCTGACCGCGCGCCGCCCGGAACCGTCTTCAAAACCAATGCGTGGTCGTAAGGGGAAACCGGCCGCACGCACCCCAGGTAACTGCACCAGAAGTTGCAACAAGCCGGCACCCAGAATGGAAATGCACAGGGCAACCAGAACTTCACGGGAAGTGTTCACCTGACTGGAACCAAACCAGACGAGCCCGCCAATCCACACCAGATTGAGCAAAACCGGAGCCGCTGCCGGAGCAAAAAAGCGCCCATGCAGGTGCTGCGGAGCAGTCGCCAACGCCGACAAGCAGATGAACAGGGCATATGGCAACAGCAGGATGGTAAAGAAGACCATCATCCCGCTTTCGCTTTCAATATCCAGAGCCTCAAGTCTTGCGAACAGGAGCACTTCGCCCACCACCACCAAAACAATCAACCCTAGTGCTATCCAGCCGAAGAAACGCGTATACAACCTACGGGCAGCGTCATCACCATCTTGCTGTGCGGCGCGTGCCAGCGCCGGTTGAATCGCTGCACCGACTGCGCCCTCCCCAAACAAGCGGCGGAACAAATTGGGCACTACCCAGGCAAAGGCAAATGCTCCGAACTCGACACTCATGCCGAGAATTGAGGTCATCAGCATGTCACGCACAAAACCCAACAGCCGGGACACCAGGGTCCACAGCGAGGTCACTAGGGAGCCGCGAAGGACTCCACCTTCCTCAATCTTGCGGCGGTGTCCAGTGGTCAAGGTTGACCTTCACCCCAACAATACCACGAAAATCACCGACCACGAAATCGATGGCCGCGTCGTCCGGATACCGGACACCGAGCAGGACCTCGACATCATCAGGGATTTGCTCGGTGCCTCCATGGCAAGTCAAACAAACCGGTGCGACGTAAATCGGGGTCCAGTAAAGCAATTCACGATCGTAATCGTCATTGGTAATGACCTTGTCGTAGGGAGCAATGGGGCTCTCCCCGGTCGAGTATTGAGCGGTGGTTTCCATCCAGGCAAGCTCGTCCGAATTCGGTTTATTTGCCGGGTTCCGCAACTTCAATGCGGTGCGGTAAATGCTGAACCCATCGCCGATTTCAGCAGAATATTCGATGGTCATGCTTTGCGCTACCGCCTGGCAAACTTCCATCGCCGCTGCCGGTTCACCATCTTTCATTGCGCTTTGCAGTTGAGTTTTCATGCGCTTCATCAATTCGACAGTCGCGACCTCGGCCTGTTTGGTTGCGCGCGACCTCAGCCGCTCTTGGACGGCCCGTTCACCGGCAGCAATCATCAGATACTTGACACCAAAGCCGATTAAAACGACCCACGCAATCACCAGTAAAACAAGTTTGGGTCTACTCATGACAACAGTTGGCGAACGACCTCGGAGACGGTGCGGCCATCAGCACGACCAGCAATCCTGGGTGCGGCTGCTTTCATCACCGCACCCATTTCTTTTATCGATTCCGCCCCGACCTCGGAAATCACTTCACGCAAGAGACCTTCCAGCGCGGCAGCGTCCATTGCTTGCGGTAAATAGGCATCGATTACCTCGACTTCGGCTAAATCCTGGTCGGCGAGATCCTGGCGATTGCCATCTACGAACATTTGCGCCGCTTCCTTGCGCCGCTTGTAAACCCTCTGCAAAATCTTCACCACCTCGTCCTCGCTAATGTGTTCGGAGGGACAATCGACTTCGGCACTCGTTTCACCACGGCCCTTCTTTTCAATGCCGGCGTTCTTGACCTCGCTGACCAGACCACGCAAACATTCCAGGCGAACTTTATCGCGAGCCCGCATGGCATCCTTGATGTCCGACTTTATCTGCTTGAGAGTATCACTCATCCGTGGCTTCTTCCTCTTCGCGCACAACCGGTGCCATCCGCACCAGCTTGTCACCCTGCTTGAGGTTAACCAGGCGGACCCCCTGGGTGGAGCGCCCTTGTTGGGAGATGTCTCCGACCACGGTACGCACAATCATTCCGGAGGCAGTAACGAATAGAACGTCATCACAACGGCTGGCGTTGAGCGCATTGACGACTTCGCCATTACGTTGGTTGGTCTTGATACCCACCACACCCTGCGAACCGCGCTTGGTCAATCGGAACTCTCCGATTCGAGTACGCTTGCCATAGCCGTTTTCACAAGCCAACAACAACATCTCGTCCTCCTTGCCACACACGATTGAGACTACMCGATCGCCATTTTTGAGCCTGGCACCACGGACTCCGGCAGCATTACGACCCATTGGTCGTACCTCATCCTCCTTGAAGCGGATGACCTGTCCACCGGCGGTGCACAGCATTACTTCGTCGCCTTTACTGAGCAATCGCATCCCCACCAATTTGTCTCCTTCGCCAAGTTTGGTAGCAATGATGCCGGCAGTTCGCGGACGCGAATATGCCCGCAGGTCGGTCTTCTTGACCTTGCCCTGCGCGGTCGCAAACATCAGATAGTCAGCTTCGGTGAAATCCCTGGTGGCGCGAATGCTGCGGATTTCCTCGTCCGGCTGAATGCCTTGGATGAGGTTGCGAATCGAACGACCTTGGGCRGTCCGGTCGAGGTCCGGCAAGCGGAACACCTTGAGCCAATAGAGCCGGCCGCGGTCGGTAACAATCAGCAGGTAGTCATGGGTTGAACACACGAACAACTGTGACACGGTGTCGTCACCCTTGGCCTTGCCACCGGTAATTCCGCGGCCGCCTCGGGTTTGCGCACGGTAAGTGGTGGAAGGGGTGCGCTTGATTCGGCCTGAACGGGAAATCGTGACCACCACGTTTTCCTCGGTAATCAGATCCTCGGTCAGGAATTCGTGCACCGTACCGCCGATTTCACTCTGACGGGGATGACCGTATTTGGCCTCCATTTCGTCGATGTCCTCACGAATGAAGTTGATTACCAACTCATGTTCCGCAAGAATTCGTTGATACCAGACAATGTCCACCTTGAGACCATCAATCTCTTCTTGCAGTTTGTTGACTTCAAGACCGGTCAAGCGGCCCAGGCGCATGTCGACAATCGCTTGTGATTGACGTTCGCTGAAATCGAAACGCGCTTCCAGTCTCGCCCGTGCATGCTGGGTGTCCTTGGAAGTCTTGATGATTTCCACCACCTCGTCGATGGCTTGAATCGCAATCATCATGCCCTCAAGGATGTGCAGCCGAGCCTCCGCTTTATCCAGCAGGAACTGAGTACGGCGTCGAATCACTTCGATCCGATGATCGCGGTAGGACTCGAGCAGCACCTTGACCCCAACCTGTTTGGGGCGGCCATCAATCAGCACGGTATTACGAATGCTGTATGTGGTCTGCAAGGGGCTGAACTTATAGAGCAAGTTTTCGACCACGGCAAAGTCGGCATCCTTCTTCAGCTCGATTACCACCCGCATCCCGGTGCGGTCGGATTCGTCACGAATATCGTGAATGCCTTCGATCCGCTCATTCTTGACCGCATCGGCGATTTTCTCGATAATCGCCGACTTCTCCCGCTCGTAAGGGATTTCAGTTACCACCAACTTTTCACGACCACGGCCTTCCGCCTCCTCGTGGTGGATACGCGCTCGCAAGGTGATTCTTCCGGCACCCTGGGTATAGGCCTGGACAATGCCCTGGCGACCACAAATGATTCCACCGGTCGGGAAATCCGGCCCCGGCATCACTTCCATGATGTCGTTGGCATTGCAATCGGGCTTGTCCAGTAACAGACGAACAGCAGCAAACACTTCGGTCGGATTGTGCGGGGGCAGTGAGGTACTCATACCAACTGCAATTCCTTCGGACCCGTTCACCAACAAGTTGGGAAAGCGCCCCGGCAATACCACCGGCTCCATACGCGTTTCGTCATAGTTGGTTTTCTTGTCGACGGTGTTCTTCTCGATGTCGACCAGCATTTCCTCCGCCGGTCCCGCCAGACGCGCTTCGGTGTAACGCATGGCAGCCGGTGGGTCGCCATCAATAGAACCGAAGTTGCCCTGGCCGTCGATCAAGGGTGAGCGCAAGCGGAACGGCTGTGCCATCCGTACCAGGGTCGGATAAATCACCGATTCACCATGCGGGTGGTAGTTACCACTGGTGTCACCGGCAATCTTGGCACACTTGCGGTATTTGGAATTTGGCCGCAAGTTGAGGTCGTGCATCGCAACCAGAATGCGGCGTTGTGACGGTTTCAAACCATCACGCACATCCGGAAGGGCGCGATCGTGAATAACGGAAAGCGCGTAAGTGAGGTAAGACTCACTCATTTCACGCTCAATCTGGCTGGTACCAATCGGTGCCAGTGAGGGGGGCTGTTTGTCGCTCATTTAGAGGCTCAACAGAAGCGTCGAAGGGCCTCCAAGTTGAACTCATATTTCACCATTGCGGAGGCTCGGATGGAAGCCTAATTTGGACCCTTCTGGGTGACATAACTGACTTTAACCAATCAACTTACAGAGACTTCAAAAGGACTCCCCAGAGCCCCTTCGCCGGCCACCAATATCCCGCCTTCCGAGGAGGGTGAAAGCACCAATATCCCCCCCTGCATGAGGATGCCAAGCTCACCAGGCTTGCCCTCCGCCCACGCCACCAGGGCCACTGCAACCGCACCTGAAGCGCAAGCAGAAGTCTCTCCTACTCCACGTTCGAACACCCGCATTTTCAGTCCACTGTCGCCAGCGGGGGCGATTACTTCTACGTTTACGCCCTGCTCGAACAGCTCCGTCTGCTCCGCAGTTGCAGCAGCAAGCGCAGCGAGATCGACCGCGTCAACATCTGCCACCGGAAATACCGCGTGCGGGTTCCAAAATGGAACCTTGATACCGTCTCGACCATCGGCACTCACGTGTTGCAGACGAAGTTCCTGCGGGAGATCTGCCGCCGCCAGATGCAACTCGACCACATTCTCACTTAGCAGCTGCCACTTAATGTGGTGGCCATCCATTGCGAACGCGCCTTCTCCCTGGTGCGTCCAAAGCGCAGCCATGCGCAAGCCATTCAAACACACCCCGCCGGCGCTGCCGTCTCGATTGACAATACTCAAGCGCAAAGGACCGTCACCCTGAGCAGGGCTGACCACCAGCAAACCGTCACAAGCGCGATCAAAGCCCGCCTGCCTGCCAATCTCATCAGTGCACAACATCACCGCCAACTCATCCCAAGTCAAACCGGTACGTGCCGCATCGGCCTCCATCAGCAACAGAAAGCTGTTGCCGAGACCATCGCCTGGCACACAGCGCACTGTGCTCACTTGACCTTTTGAACTGCCGCGGTCAACCAGGCGGCAAATTCGTCCTCATCAAACATCGCGCCATCTCGACGGCCGAGGACTTCGCCATTATTGGGATCCAGCACCAAGTAAATTGGAGTGGCGAAGCTCTGCACCATTTCTTCTTGCAGTTGCTTGACCCGTACCTTTACCTCCGTGCTCTGACTGTCGTAGTGCAGGCGTGCTTCCACCATCTGAGCGAGGACTCCGGCGACCGCCGGTTGCGGGAAGATATTCTCTTCCATTGCTCGGCAATTCACTCAGGTGTGGCCGGTAAAGTTAACCAGCACCAGTTTCTGCTCGGCCATCGCTTGCGCTTTCGCCGCATCGAGGTCATCAATGACAATGGCGTGCGCAGCCTTGTGTTCGCCACTATTCGAGTAGTTGGGGATGATGGCGGTCATCACCGTATCCATTTGCGCACCATTCCAGCCCCACGCGCAATAGCCGGCCATCACCAGGAAGGCTAGACCACTTACTGCGCGTTTGGGACCCACCTCCGGTCTTGCACCCTTGCGCAAGAC
>NVRO01000055.1 GCA_002400895.1 Planctomycetota bacterium | reverse complement strand
TTAACCACAGATAGTATCCCGCCAATCCTCCTCGGATTGGCAACTCTAGTGATTCTGTTCGCCGGTTGGTACGACGTTGTCCAGTCGGTTGCGGCACTTCCTGCTCTTTGATAAGGTTCGAAAAATGAACTCAAAATGTTTGCTTCCCCTGATCCTTTTTTCCTTGCCCTGCACCTCGTGCACCATCGGGTTTGGCATTTTTGAAGAGTCGGGGATTGAAAGGGAGTCGAGATTAAGTTCGGATGGCGTCCAGGCGGTCAGAATAATCAGCTCAAATGGACACATCAGGATTGTTCCATCCGATGATGGCGAACAAATTCGAGTTCGGGCAAGCATTTCAATTAACGCCGGCAGCGACGAAAAACTGCGCAAGGCCGTTTCCGAGGTGACGATTGGAACTGAACTGATTGGCGATGTACTGACTATTTCCATACTTGAGCCGCCTACCGCGAAGGACGTATCTGCCTCCTTTGACTTGGAAGTCCCTGAGCACATGGCCTTGAATGCTGAAACCAGCAATGGCGCCGTCAGGATTGAAGGCCAATACCCAAGTATTTCGGCCAATACATCAAACGGAAGCATTAATCTCCGCGGACCTCTTCCCGATTTTTCCGCCGTTTCATCAAATGGGAAAATACAAATAGATTTGGCTGGTGATTGGAGCGGAACCGGTAGTGCTCGCACATCAAACGGGAGCATTACCATCAACTGCGATGGAGTTATCTTTGGTGAAGTCAATGCAACCACTGCAAATGGCAGATTCGAATCGAATGCCAAGCCTGGCTCCGGAATAATGACATTGCGCACCAGCAACGGTTCGATTCGGGTCGATACTGACTGAGCTACATGAACAGTGCCGCAGTAGCTGCTGTCGAGAAACTGGCAAATGCACCGGCAATCATCGCACGGAAACCAAGCCGGGCAAACTCGCCTCGACGTTCGGGGCATATCCCGCCAAGCCCTCCGATTTGGATGGCGATGCTACCGACGTTGGCAAAACCGCAAAGCGCATAGCTGGCAATCACCCGTGAGCGTTCAGAGAGAACCGTTTCGGCCTCCTGACTGAGCGCAACCAGTTCGCGGAAAGCGACATATTCATTAACTGCAATTTTGGTCCCGAGCAGTGAGCCGACTTGTGCTGCTTCAGCTGCCGGCACCCCCAGCATCCAGGCAATCGGAGCAAACACCCGGCCCAGCATTCCCTGCAAAGTCACCCCCTCATGCAACCAGGACAACAGGGCGTTAAAAAGCTCCAACAGACCAAGGAAAGCAATCAGCATGCCAAGGATATTGAGTGCCAGGCGCATACCGTCGCCGGCACCACAGGCAGCTGCATCAACCGTATTGGAATATTCTGATTTTGGTTGCTCGATATCTTCGCCCATGGTACTGGGCGTCTCGGTTTCAGGAAAAACAATTTTGGCAAACGCCAGCCCCATCGGCGCTGACATGACTGATGCGGCCAGCAAGTGACCGGCAATACCCGGAACAACACCCTGCATCATGGTGACATAAACCGCGAACACCCCGCCAGCGACCGTCGCGAAGCCAACCGTCATAATCGCCCCGATCTCGGAAGTGGTCATTTGGGCGAGGTAGGGCCTGATCAACAGCGGGGCTTCGGTTTGGCCGACGAAAATATTTGCTGCTGCCGAAGTTGACTCGGCACCGGAAGTGCCCATGGTCTTTGACATCAACCGGGCCATCACTCCAACCACCAGACGAACCAGACCCAGGTGGTGCAACATCGCGAACAGGGATGAGAAAAATATTACACTGACCAGAATAATGATTGCCAAAACCGGAGTTCCTCCTCCGATTCCCAGGGCTTCTTCTCCAACCACACTACTGGCACCTTTGTAGGCAAAGTCAATGAGACCCGAAAATACGGCTTGCGCGGTATCAAAAAATGCCGCTCCGAAAGGAGTCTTGAGGATTATTGCTGCCAGCACCCACTGTATCCCAAGACCGACCACCACCGGACGCCAGCGAACAGCGCTGCGGTGCAGTGAAAGCAGCCAGGCGAGCAAGAGCAAGCCAGCAATGCCTATCAAGGGCTGGAGCAATCCCATCTCCGGCGATGTTAGCGGAGCCACGTTAGAATCACATCATGACTGGACGGACTTCAAGAAGATCATTCCTAAAAACCGCCACTGCTGGAGCAGCTGTTCTTCCTGTCAGCTCCCTATTTCTTGGCGGTTGTGCTACCCCCCGCTTTGTAGTAGGCAGACAACGACATGCTTCCATTGGCATTGGCGGAATGGGAGAAACAGATCTTGCACAATTTTCATCCCATCCGGATATCGAGATTGTTGCCCTCTGTGATATTGACAGTGGGCGCCTGGCCAAGGCCGGAGAAAAATTCCCCGGGGCCAGGCTGTACCAGGACTGGCGTGAACTGTTGACCGAGGAAGCCGGCAATCTTGATTCGGTCAATGTCACCACCCCCGACCACATGCATGCTCCGATTGCATTCAGTGCCATGGAGTTCGGCCTTCACGTTTATTGCCAGAAGCCATTGACCCATACCGTGGTCGAAGCTCGGCGCCTCCGGGAGTCCGCTACCCGTAATCGGGTGGTGACCCAAATGGGCATCCAGAACCACTCGAACAAACCCTATGCACAGGCTAGGGCAATGTTTGTGCGGAGGCCGGTTGGTGCAATCAAGGAAGTACACGTGTGGACCGATCGACCGGCCGGTTGGTGGCCTCAAGGAGTTGGACGCCCGAAAGGCAGCGATCCGGTGCCGGAAACCCTGGATTGGAATGGTTGGTTGGGAGTTGCCCCCAAGCGTCCGTACAAGGAGGGGGCGTATCACGCCTTCGTTTGGCGTGGAAGACTCGATTTCGGCACTGGTGCTCAAGGTGACATGGCCTGTCACCTGATGGATCCGGCACCTTGGTTCCTGGAGCTGGGTGACCCTCTCAGCATTGTGTCGATGGGTCCGCCACCCACCGATGACACCTTCCCGTTGTGGTCACAGGTTCAATACCGATTCAACCCGACCCGCTGGACTGACCCAGAAGGAGTAAAGGTGGTGTGGTATGACGGCAAACGCAAACCGGACCACTTGCTGAGCGAGTTGGGTGCYGGTRANNTTCGGCYTNCNNCANTGNYYMGCTKKWCGTTNSTSWGSMWSGCSCRRYGATKTTNCNAGNNYSSYKRYSAGNSMRCCGCGCTTGTTGCCGGGCGACAAATACCCTGACGTAGCCGTTCCCGACGCTGTTTCCACCAACCATTGGCATCAATGGGTCGATGCATGCTTCGGCCGATGCCGGGTAAGCGCCGGATTTGATTACTCCGGGCTACTGACGGAAATTGCTCTGCTCGGAAATGTCGCCCTGCGGTTCCCCAAGCAGGAGCTTGAGTGGGATGCCGTACTGATGAACTTTCCGAACATGCCGGAAGCCGACCAGTTCCTTCACAAGACCTACCGTAAAAATTGGGCAGTAAAAAACTTGGGATAATGAARCTWTATACMTCCTTTCTCGCRCTCATGCTCGGCGTGACCGCCAGCGCRCAATCCCCAGCTGTCCATGGTTCAGTTGACGAGTCGCAACTTGACGCATTCGTGGTGCTTGAACAGGCACGGCTCGAAGCAGTTCGCAGCAACCGCAACTTGTTCGTCCACCTCGAAGCACCGTGGTGAGGCTGGTGCAAGGTTCTCGAGGAGTTCCTCGGGCAGAMCGAAGTTCACGAAATGATGTCGATTGATTTTGTTGATTGCTCAATCGATCAGGATGAAATGAGAAATGGGCAAACCGTGGCCAGTGCTTTGCGTCGCGGCAAGGATGGGGGCATCCCCTGGTTCGTATTCCTTGATCCCAGCGAACCGATCTTGTTCAAACGCGAAGATGACAGCAAATGGACACGCCGTGAAGCTGCGGTTCTTGCCACCGCAGATGCTGACGAGGGCAATGTCGGATGTMCGATTACCTTGCCGGAACGGCAACATTTCACCGCATGYTTACAGGCCGCCAGAATCAGCTTGAGTGAGGAACAAATMTTACGCCTTGCCCAGATTCACAGTGACTTCGCCAGCAAAAAGAATGCCGATGACGGAATCGGCACKGCCACGATTGCTCAACTTCCTCCTTCCTTCGATTCACTCGAAGAAGGATTCAATAATGAGCTTCAGGAATATCTGGCAAAACTACGGGAACAAGGAAAAGGCAAGCCGATTCCACTAGGAAGTGCGGTACCAACCGGGGAGTATTTCCCCAAGTTCCGCCAGCTTGCCAAGAATTATCTGGCGCCACCAGCAGACCGTGGACGAGCATTGATGTGGTGCTTCAAACATTTCAGTGAAACAAGGGACACTTGGGACAACTACGACAAGGTCGTGCGCCAGGTGGCCAATTCAATGATTGACAACTGGGCCAACGAAGATTGGGCCGCTGGCATGGCCGACGTCATTCTGCGTTCCGCCGCGCTTCCGGCAAGTGGTTCAAATTACACTCGTGCTACCGCCCTCGCGCGCCTGGAAACTGTGGCCAAGGATGACGAACGCAAAGCCCATGCAGCGTTCAATCGGACCATGCTCTGGAAATCTAAGGGGCAGGATGAATTTTCAAACAAACTGGATAGCTTCATCGCGAACTATCCCGATGACAAACGGGTTGAAAAAGCCAACGGATACCTGCGCAACATTCGCGCATTGCAAGTCGGCAGCATTGCACCTGACTTTTCCGGAACCAACGTCGATGGAAATGAAATTGCGCTTTCAGACTATCGAGGGAAAGTCACCTATCTGGTGTTTTGGGGTTTTTGGTGAGGTCCATGCCGGGGAGATCTCCCCTATGAAAAAGCGTTGGTTCAACGCTTCCAGAACGAAAGCTTCGCCATCCTCGGAATCAACACTGACGATGATGCAGACAGTTATCGGGCAAAATGTGACGAGTACGAAATTAGCTGGGACAATATTTTCAATGGCTCGACCAGTGGTGGCGTGCCCCAGGCTTGGGGAGTGAGCGGATATCCAACCACTTTCCTGCTGGATGCGGAAGGACGCATCAGGTTCAAGGGTCTGCGCCACGATGCTGTAGCCCCCAAGGTGGAAGAATTGCTCGCCGAACAAAGCAATTCCGAATAACAAGCCTGTTTTGCACATCATCCTCGGATACATGCAGTATTAATTCAGTGTTATGCTGGCTGGATGGGTATGCGCCCTTTTTCAGCCCTCGCCCTGGCGTCCACCTTGACCATGCCAGTGGCAGAGATTGTTTCCCAGGAAGGGCTCACTCTGGCTGCACCACTGAATTCCACTGAGACCTATCTGGTGGATCGTGATGGCAATGTGGCGCACCAATGGTCATCCGATTATTTGCCCGGGTTGGCTGCAGAAATTGATTCGCAGGGACGTCTGTGGCGTGCGATTGACCCCGGCAACAACCAATGGTCGGGACGACCAGGCTCTGGTGGCGGCATTGAACGATTCGCCTGGGATGGATCCCTGGAATGGCAAGCATTCATTTCGGATAACACTTGGCTGCAACATCACGACATCGAAGTGCTTCCCAATGGCAATGTTCTGGCAATCGTGTGGGAAAATAGAACTGTCGCCGAAGCGGTCGCTGCGGGTCGTGATGCAGCCATCACCACCGACGGAATCTTCGCCCCTGACATGATTGTCGAGATTCGCCCTGAAGGGCCTGACGGCGGCACCGTGGTCTGGGAATGGAGGGTTTGGGACCACCTGATTCAAGACACCGACCAAGCCAAACCGAACTTCGGAACAATCTCCGACCACCCGGAATTAATAGACATCAACTATCCCCCGAAAAATGCCCGCGCAGGGGACTGGACTCATTTCAACTCGGTGGACTACGACCCGGTCAACGATTTAATTCTGATTAGTTGCAAACACTTTGATGAGGTTTGGGTTATCGACCATGCCACCACCAAGGCCGAGGCCGCCGGCGCCAAGGGCGATTTACTTTATCGCTGGGGCAATCCTGCTGCCTACCAACGCGGCAGCGCTGCGGAACAACAACTGTTTGGCCAACATGACGCGCAATGGATAGCCGCCGGATTGCCCGGCGCAGGAGACATCCTGGTATTCAACAACGGTCAGCAACGTCCAGCCGGCAACTGGTCCTCGGTGGAACAGTTCTCTCCACCGGTTGATGCAAATGGGAGCTTCACCAATCCGGGAGCCGGAGCGTGGGGCCCTCAAGCACCCAATTGGTCCTGGGCTGACGGTTCCTTTTTCTCAGCACTTGCCGGTGGCTGCCAACGCTTGGCAAACGGCAACACTTTTATTACCGATTCCGGCCATGGCAGAGTTTTCGAAGTCGATCATGCCGGTAGCGTGGTTTGGTTCTGGGATAATCCATTTCCCAATCAAACTGACAATACCTTATTTCGCTCCAGCAATGAAGACCGGATGCTGTGGCCGGGAAACACTGCCCTCAGTCTTGCCGGAGGATTATTGAAATTCGAAGTAATTGCAGGAGCGCATCACGCCAACCAAAGGTACGCCATGACTGGTGGCATAAATGGATTGCCGATGACCCAGTTTAAACTTTGGTATTCGCTGGATCAGCACGGAAGAGGATTGCACAACTTGCTGGTCCCGCCCCTGAGCTCCGCACTTCTGGGCAGAACCGCCCGCCTTTTTGCCTTCACTGCCAGCCGGCCACGAATATATTCCAAAGAATTGACGGTCAAGTTCATTCCCTGAGCAGGATGCCCGGCAAATCAATCCGCCCTAAATGCTTAGGGAACAAAAATAAAGGGGACTCTTTCGAGCCCCCCCAGCATCATTTAAAAAATTTGTGTTTGGCCGAGTGGCCGTCTGAAACAAAACGCCGACATCCCCCACGCGCCAAAAATCCAGGC
>NVRO01000054.1 GCA_002400895.1 Planctomycetota bacterium | reverse complement strand
GGCCAGCAATCAGGTCTGCATGTCCGTCACCGTTCAGGTCACCGAAAGTCGCGCCTTCGGCGAAAAAATTCGAGTCCAGGGTGATGCGTTCGAAATGGTGGATGACGCCACCAGGCTCAACAGTTTCCTGGGCGTGAGATTGTCCGACAGGCAGCAACAGGGCAATCAGGAAAAATCGCATGGTGATACAATAGGAACTATGCCAAGTCTCAATCTCATTCTTTTGGCGACATTGTTTATCGTCCCGACTGCTCCGGCTCAGGAAGTAGTTCCTGCAAGTGGCGAAGTAGTGGGCAAGGCGGACAAGAAAAAAGAGGAGAAGCCGAAAATTTACGGCATCGGGGTCGAGGTTCCGGAAGCTCTGACCTTTGTCGACATTGACGGCAAAAAGACTTCCATGAAGTCGTTGCGTGGCAAAACCGTAGTGCTCGCCTGGTATTCGATTAACTGTCCTGCCATTCGCGCTGCTGGCCCGAAGATTAACCAGATGGGAAAAGGTTTTCCCAACCGCGATGACATTGTCATTTTGACCGTCAATAGCGACCACCGGGAGCTGGCTGATGCCAAGCCCGAAGGTGTTGACGAGAAGGGCAACCCGCTGAAGCCATTCATGCAGATACGTAATTATTGGGTCAAGAAGAAAATGATAGTGCCGGCCATGATTGACCCCGGCGGTCTGCTTGCCGACAAGTTTCAGGCAAAAACCACCCCCCATATGTTTGTTATTGATCCCGAAGGCATAGTGCGATATTCAGGCGCTCTTGATAATGACCCGAGGGGAAGAAAATCGGCAAAATCCTATTTGAACTATGTTGTTCAGGCGATAGGGATGATTGATACAGGCGAGAAAATAGTATTGAATCAAACCAAGCCATACGGCTGAAACATCAAGCTCGAGCGCCGGTCCGGCGCTGCAAGAAACAAATAAATCTTTTGAAATTCGGCCTTCTCATTACTTGCGTGTTGGCTTGTGCGAGTTGTGGGGAATCATCAGTCTCTGACCCATTTGAAGCTACGGTTGAGATTGTCGACTTTGAACAACTGATGAATCGCCTCAATCTTGAAGCGGGCGCCAAGACTGAGCCAATGTTGGTCAATTTTTGGGCTACCTGGTGCCCACCGTGTGTTGCCGAACTGCCAGACTTTTATCAAGTCAGTTCCACCTATCGACAGCGAGGGCTGCGCGTGCTGACCATTTCCTACGATTACATGGTCCCCGAGGTCTCGGCTGACCAGGCCTTAGCCAATGTCAGGCAGCACTTGGAGTGGCAAGGATTCCTGATGGATGTGCTGATTTACGATGACGAAGATTTTGATTCAATTAACGGTGCCCTCAAGTTGCCCGGGCCGATTCCTCTAACCTTGGCTTTTAACGCTCAGGGGCAGGAAGTAGGGCGCGTCGAGGGTGAGGCCGGCCCCCGGGATTTTCACGATTTGGCTCGGCGCGCGTTGGCAACAGCGACAACTCGGTAACTGCTGCGGTCGCTGCTTGACTTGGCAGAGAAAAACTTTGTCTTTTTGCCGACCTAGTTAAGTACTCCGCGTTGATTCATTGTGCGCGCATACAGGAATAACGCAACCGCGACGATGAATATCAACGCAGAAAACACCAGAGAAAATGGATCTCCCCCGAATTCAAGTCCGTCCGAAAAGAGGAAATAATGAATCGTGGTCAGAACTCCCGACACCATCGAGAAGAGGAACAGTTTGACTGCCATGCTCTTGCGGAGGAGTAGAAGAATTGATCCTCCCACACCGCCCCACACTGCAATTCCCCAAACTGCGACAGCCCAGGTCGGAAGGCCATAAAAGTGTTCCAATTGCTCCGGGGTAAAGCTACTCATGTACGCTTCATTCCTGGTCTGGAACATGATGAAATCAAATGCTCCCATCGAGTTCCAAAGCAATGACACAATTCCGACTAGCCATAGGTGGCATGGTCGGGCGGAAGTTCCGTTGGTGTTTGCGCTTGACATCTTGTTGCAACTTATAGCCTAATAGAATATCCGCCAAGGCATCGCCCCAATCCGTTGTCTACTGCGCTGAAGCGAACAGTTTTTGTCCCAACTCAGCGGACTCTTGCGCCAACTCCCGGTAAATAGCACCACGCCCGGAGTCCGGCTCCAACGCCGCCTCCTTGTTGGTCGTGGCGTGTTCGTCAAGCACGCTGTGGAAGTCATCCCCGTCAGTTGCGCACGCCTGCAGGGCGGCGCCGAATGCTGCGGAATCGGCTTCTTTGGGGCGCACTACCCGAGTGTCAAACAAATCTGCGAGCAACTGGCACCAGAAAAGATTGTGAGCACCGCCTCCGACAACCCGCAATTCTTTTCCATTGAAGCCGAGTGCGCGCATTTTTTTCAATCCTGCGAACAGGGCAAAACTAACTCCTTCGATAGCGGCGCGAAATACTTTCCCTGCTTGCAAGTCTCCGGGTCGAATCCGGTGCAGTACTCCGCTGGCATGAGGCCAGTTGGGGGAGCGTTCTCCGGTCAGATAAGGAAGGAACAAGGGTGCTTGTCCGGGTTCTATTTCACCTGCCAGACTGGTGAGTTCTTCCAGGCTCAAGCCGAAGCCTGCACTTACTTCTTCGGTGACAGTGGTGCAGTTTTGAATGCAGTAGAGCGGTAACCAACCACCGGTCGCGTCGCGGAATGGAGACAAGTCGCAATCATCGCCCGTCAGTGGCTTGCGGCTGCTCCCGAACAGAGTTCCGCTGGTGCCAAGACTTGCCACTAGGCTTCCTTCCTGCCAGGCTCCGGCGCCGAGCGCGCTCATCATGTTGTCACCCGAGCCGATTGCAATGCGCACATCCTGGGGCAGCCCGTATTGCGTCGCCAGCTCCGGAAGCAGGGTGCCGTGCCAGTTGTCGTACGCCTGTAGGGGCGGGAGCTTGTCGGCGAGTTCGGAATCCAGCCAGGTGGTGGCATTCAGATCGTATTGGCCAAGCTGCGAATCATAGAGGCCGTTGCCGGAAGCGTCGCCGTGGTCGGTCAACCAGTTCCCGCTCAAGCACAAGTTGAGCCAGTCGTGGGGCAGGCACAGCCGATGCATCGCGGAGAACAGTTGCGGCTCATTCTGTTTCATCCATAGCAGTTTTGGAGCGGTGAATCCGGGCGGAATGTTACGTCCGATTTTTTCCGACAACTCCATTGCTTGTTGACTGGCCTCCAGGTCGCACCAGAGTTTTGCCGGCCGTAGCACTTCGCCGGCAGCATCAAGGGCGACCATGCCATGTTGCTGGCCGCTTACTCCGATTGCCCGCACCCGGGACGGTTGTACCGCCTGGTCATCCAGTACGCTGCGCAAGGCGGCATCAAACGCATTCCACCAATCGGCCGGGTTCTGTTCGGCGGCACCGGGCCGCGGTGACTCGGGCGCGGGGATGGGACGGGAGGCCCGAGCAACTACTTGTCTGGTGGTGGCGTCATACACCAGAACCTTCAAGCTCTGAGTCCCAAGGTCAACGCCGAGGTAGAGACCCATACTTGATTAGCCGCGAGTACCCATGATGTGTTCCATCGCCAGTTGGTCGAGCCGCTCATAGCGATGCCCGGTCACTGCAAGAGCTTCGGGGTCCAGTTCAAGGGCTTCCAGGCGGTCATGGTTGGCGGTGGTGAATCCACTCAACAACTTGCCGATACTGTCGGGGTCGGCGTGATTGGCTTGCAATATTTCTTGCACTTCCTGGTCGGCATCGAATGTTTTGGCGCGGGCGGCAAGAATCTTGTAGGARCGCATACAGCCATTGGCGAATTCCCATACTCCATCGCGATCCTCGGTGCGGTAGGCATGGGCATCGAAGTGGCGYGGACCCTGGTATGGGGGGTAGCCGCACGTTCCCTCCAGCATTCGCACCAGGAAGAATGCGCCTTTCAAGTCCTCGCTGCCAAAGCGCAAGTCCTGGTCGTAGCGACCAATGCGCTGAGCGTTAAGATCAATATGGAACAGCTTTCCGGCTTCCATCGCCTGGCCAACTGCATGCACCATTGACAATCCGGGCATATTCTCGTGCGCCACTTCAGGATTTACGCCACACATTTCCGAGTGCTCCAGTGTTTCGATGAAATGGAGCATGTGYCCGGTAGTCGACAGGTAGATGTCGCCGCGCGGCTCGTTCGGCTTGGCTTCGAGTGCGAATTTCAAGTCCCAGCCTTGTTCCTTGGTCCATGCGCACAAGAAGTTCAGGCATTCCCGGTACCAACCAAGTGCATCTCGACAGTCGCGGGCGGCATCGGTTTCCACCCCTTCGCGGCCTCCCCAGAACACTACGGTTTGGGCTCCAAGTTCAACGCCCAACTCAATCGCGCGCATCGCCTTACGCACCGCAAAAACGCGCACCTTGGGGTCGGAAGCAGTGAATGCTCCATCTCTGAAAACCGGATGGCTGAAAAGGTTGGTCGTTGCCATCGGCACCACCATGCCGTTTGCCTCAAGTGCCGCCTTGAATTTCTTGACAATTGCATCGCGTTCGGCTGCCGAAGCTGCGAACGGTACCAAGTCGTTGTCATGCAAGTTGACTCCCCATGCTCCTGCTTGCGCCAGCCCCTCGACAATCTCGACCGGGGAGATGTGCGGGCGTACCGCGGGACCGAAGGGGTCGGCGCCGGGATTGCCGATAGTCCATAGTCCGAAAGTGAAACGGTCACCCGCTTGGGGGGAAGGATGGAAGGTGTCGGTCACGTCAGGCATTGTGACCTACCCTATCCTTCCGGGCCATTTTGGTTCAGTAACTCGGAAGCACGCCGTGCTCACGGGCGCAAACTTCGACATAGCGGTCAGTCATTCCCTGCAGGTAATCACAAATCGCCCGTTCCGGGGTGTCGGCGGTTTCGTGGAAACGAGCGGGGACTGCGTCCGGATTTTCAGCCAGCTTATCGAATAAATGGTCGAGTAAATCGGTGGCACGGCGGACGTGCCAGTTGACCTCTTCGCGGAAGTACATGTTCTCGTACAGGTACTTGTGTAAATCGGAGACCATTTGCTTGAAGTCCTCGGAGTGTCCAACCAGCCGACGTTCACAAGCCTGGGCGGCAAGAGAATTGGCAGGGGCGTAATGCTCAAGACGCAGGCTGGTTTCCTTGCGGATGTCGGCGATTGTTATCCCCAGCAATTCGTTGGCGCTGCGACGCCATAACAAGTGGCCGGAGCAATCGGGGTGTCGCTTGCGGGAAGCCTCGACCGCCATTGTCCAGATCGGCAAATCCCTTTCCATGTGCTCCGGATTGAGAATCCCCTCGCGGATTCCGTCGTCTAAGTCGTGATAGTGATAGGCAGTTGAGTCTGCCAGGTCAACAAGTTGGGCTTCAAGTAATGGGAAGCGCAGAGTTTCACCGGTGTTTTCGTCCTTGAGTACTTCGTACTTCTTGAACGCTTCTCTGGTTTCATGAGTCAGGTTCAGACCCAGATAATCGGGCGACCGTCGCTCCAGCACATCGACCACACGAAGGGACTGGCGGTTGTGTGAAAAACCGCCATGGTTTTCCATCTTTTTGTTGAGCAACTTTTCGCCGGCATGACCATATGGCGGATGACCGAGGTCGTGAGCCAGAGCGATGGTTTCGCACAATGGCTCGTTCATGTTCAGTGCCGCTGCCAGCGAGCGTGCGACCTGCGACACTTCCAAAGAGTGGGTCATGCGGGTGCGCAGGTTGTCGCCGACGTGGTTGATGAAGACTTGGGTCTTGTACATCAAGCGCCGAAATCCGGAGCTATGGATGACACGGTCGCGGTCGCGCTCGAAACGGGTGCGCCACTCGTCGGGAACCTCCTCATTGGTTCGCCCGCGGGAGTCGCAGGACTTCATTGCTGCGGGGTGCAGATATTTCTCTTCCAGTTTTTCCTTGTCCAATCGGTCCATGGTTGCCAAAGGATATCGCCAAAGACACATTTGATGGTCAGAAAAGGTTGGGCAAAGTGGTTAAACTTGACTTTTCGAGATTGACCCCGGCCGCCATAGAAACTAGGATTTGAACCCATTTGCTTAGCTCCACCCCATTTGATGGGCTTTTCCGGCCGCTTTCACCTTGATTGTCTTAATTGAATCGACCTTGACCGCTATCGAGCGGGATCAGGCCCTCGCCAAGCTCCGCGACTGGAGTGGGAATAATGCCTATTCCATTGGTGGTTACGGTCCTGGTTGGGGTGATTGCGTGGAGCTGAATGAGACTCCGGAGGCGGCTCTGTCTGAGTCTGAAGCATCTTCTGAAGTCGATTTAATTAAAGGAGTTGCGGCAGTATTAACCAGCGAACAACCAGTCCGTCACGTGGCTTTGGAGCATGGTCCGGCCGCTGGCTCTCGGATTAAGGTTGGACCGGCAGTTTTTGGTGCTGGAGCAGTTTCCGTAATCGCTGGTCCGTGTTCGGTCGAAAGCCTTGATGGTTTACTGGCACTGGCTCATTCTCTTCGCGAGTCCGGAGCAACAGCTCTGCGTGGCGGCGCCTTCAAACCGCGGACTTCACCCTATTCCTTTCAGGGGCTTGGGCTGCCCGGACTGGAAATACTCGCTACAGTTCGCACCGAAACCGGGATGAGCGTGGTTACCGAGGTGATGGACACCCGGCAGGTGGAGCTGGTCAGTGAATATGCCGACATGCTTCAAATCGGCTCGCGCAACATGATGAACTACGCATTGCTGCGCGAAGCTGGTGCAGCCGGTAAACCCGTCCTCTTGAAGCGCGGGATGAGTGCCACTCTGAGCGAGTTTCTTTTTGCAGCAGAATATCTTGCCCATGCCGGCTGTAGTGACATTGTGTTGTGTGAACGTGGACTGCGTCATTTCGACCCGACAGTTCGAAATCTTCTCGATCTGGCTGCCATTCCGGCGCTAAAACAGCGTACACATTTGCCGGTGGTGGTTGACCCCAGCCATGGAACCGGGGATGCGAGTCTGGTTCCGCCGATGCTTGCTGCTGCTGCCGCTGCCGGTGC
>NVRO01000053.1 GCA_002400895.1 Planctomycetota bacterium | reverse complement strand
TTACTCGAAAAACCCGGCCTTTTGGGCCTGGCCTGCACGCACCATCCAAACGCCGCCCACCATGACCGAGTCCACATCTCCAGCCGAGTCCAAAACCACCAGGTCGGCATCTGCTCCTTCCACCACGCGTCCTTTCCCGGCCAACAACAGATGGTCGGCCACATTTGAGGTGAATGCCGGCAGGGCAAGTTCAAGCGGCAACCCCAAGTCCACGGCCCTGGCAAGGCATTGTGGTAAGGCACTGCATGAACCGGTTTGCATTGCAGAGATTCGCCCGCTGGCATCAAATACCGGCAAACAACCGCCACCATCACTACTAATCGAAATCAGCTCTGCCGGAAGCCCGCTGTCAAGGAAGCGTTGCAGGGCTATTTCAGCTGAATGGCCTTCCTCCTTTTCACCGACGGGAAATGCCGTCAAGTCAATATGACATCCGCGCTCTGCCAGCGCCAATGCCTCCTCGAACAGAGCGGCCCGCCGATTTACATGGGTGGGATGAAAGACCCGGGCAGGGATTTCACCATGGTCAAGTGCTTGGCGAACAAGACTCAAACCGCGGTCGCCATCGCCCAGGTGCAGATGCAAAACACCCGCCTTTTTGGCCAGCAGCCCGCCGACATGGCAATCTCCAGCAAGCTTGACCAGCTCATCCAAGGTCGGTTGGCTTGAGCGGTGGTCAGAGACTGCAATCTCACCAGCCCCGATAACAGCATCCAAATGGACAATATCGCCGCGCACGGTTCCGGTGAGGGTGGTCGGGGGCAAGTGGTAGCCGCCGCTCCAACACCACGCGGAAAGCCCCATTTCGCGCAGGGCACGAACCCCGGCAAGCAGTTCGGCGGTCGAGCGGGTGATGTCGTCGGTGCCCAACAAGCCGACCACCGAGGTCACCCCGGCAGTGGTGAATTGGCTGAGCAATGGTGCCGGAACTTTGCTGGCCGCCCCATCTTCGCCGCCGCCGCCGGTGATATGAGCATGACAATCGACAAATCCCGGAATCAGGCGCGCACCTTCCAAATCAACCCGTTTGACTTCAATACCGCCAAATGAGCCCGCATCTTGTCCATTGCCCAGTGCCAATATGCGGCCGCCACCAACCAGCACCCAGGCTGGTCCGTACTTTTCCGGTGTATACAAATCTGCGTTTTCGAGGAGGGTTAGCATCAAATATTAATTGTAAGCTCCCGCCAAGATTTCAGAGTCGTTCTCAAAATACTAGCGTGGTAAAAATACCGACTGTTAAGATAGCCGTGTTCATTCACAGCCCGAAGTACTTGTGAGACGGGAAGCGAGGTGCAAATCCTCCGCGGGTCCGCCGCCGTAAGCGTTACGAAAGTCACAACACCACTGGGTGTCTGCTGCATGCAGAACACCCGGGAAGGGTGACCGTAGAAAGAAGCGCAAGCCGGAAAACCTCACACAAGGCAAGGCTACTCACCCCCATGCCAAATACCGGGCGGAACCCCCGGAGGAGTTAGCATGAAACGCTTTTGTGTAACCGCTTTGATGGCGGTTTTTCTCGGCGCAGCATCACTGCAAGCGCAATCATTCTCTCACCATGTCTCGCTCAGCGGACTCGGTAACGGCAACTCGGCAAAGGCCTTCGGTCTCGCCGCAGATGAAACCAACCACCGCCTATATGTGGCGGTATGCGGCGACTTCAGTGGTAGTAACAATGTCATTGCCGAAATTGACACCCTCACCGATAGCGTGGTGCGCACCATCACGGTTGGCAACTACCCGGAAGACATTGCCCTGCTGGCGGGACCGAACAGCTCCGGCTTGAGCACCGGCGCGGTCACCAACTCCAGTGATGGCACCGTTTCAGTCTGGGACCTGGCGAGCGGCAATCCAATCGCCGTGGTGCAACTTCCCGATCCGTTCATGATGGGCAGTTGTTACCCGTTCGGAATTGCTGCCGGCGGACCTGGCCTGATGATTACCACGGTGGACGGTTCCGGCGACGTCCACGCCATCGACACCACCACCTGGACTCATGACCCCGCTGCTTCCTTCAACCTCGGTTGGAAAAGCCTGGGTCGCCCACTGGCAAGCGGCAACGAAATCATCGTACCGACCACTGCCTTCACCCCAAGTTGGACCGGGGCGGAAGCAGGAATCAGCGCCTTTGCAAATGGCGCGGCCCTGGTTTCCTGGTCCCACAAGCTGGCGGTAAACGATGGAAATAACATTTTCCCAAGCGGCAACGATGTCGTGGAACTTGCTGATGGCACCTTGTTGATGTCCGGAATGGATCTTGATGGTCGCTTGTATCAGCTGTCGGCTAACGGCGAAATCTTGCGCACCATGCGCTTACAAAACGGTGCCGGTGCCCACGGCATTGCGCTGTCTGCCGATGGCAGTTTGCTGGTCGCCTGTGATCTTGCCTATGGTTGGGTAACTTTCATCGACCTGCTCAACTGGGTTGAACTCGTCGCGTTCCAGACCGCAAGTACCGGCCTTGGCTACATGATGCCGAATGACGCCGCATTTTGTGATGGAAAAGTCTATGTCACCTGCCAGGGTTCGGAAGAAGTGATGGTGTTTGACAACTTGCCAACACTGGTTCCGGGCGGCGCCTACCAGGGATTGATTACAGTTGATGATTCCACTCCCAACGTTGGCGACACCTTGACCGTGCAAGTCAGTGGAACAGGAGTGGTAGCCCTATTCGTCTCATTCGAAGACTCCGCGGGCACTTACTCCGGCATTGATTTGCAACTCGGCAGCGCACCGCGTTTGGTCGGATGGAGTGGCAATGGCAGCTACAGCAGGACGTGGACAATTCCGGCTAATGCGCCCAGCGGATTCAATCTGTTTACCCAGGGCATCGTCGATATTAAAGGCACTCCCGCTCCCACCGCTCCACGTTGTGCGGTGATTCAGTAGCAGAATCCAGGGCATTCCGCACAAGGGGGCCAGGGCTGTTCAGGCAATCACGCTCAGCTGCTCCAACACCATGTCGCCCCACTCGCTGGTGGAATGGAGACCGGCCTTCAGCCCCTTGACCTTGTCGGAACGCAGAAGGTCGCCAACCGCGCCTTCGACCGCGGCGGCAGCTTCAGACTCACCGAGATGCTCCAGCATCATCGCCACTGCATTTACCGTTGCAATCGGGTTGGCGGTGTTCTTACCGGTAGCCTTGGGCATCGAACCGTGAATCGGCTCGAACAGGGAGAACTTGCCGGGATTGATGTTGCCGGATGCGGCCACGCCCATACCACCTTGCACCATCGCACCAAGGTCGGTGATGATGTCACCGAACAGGTTGGTGGTCACGGCAACATCGAACCATTCCGGATTCTTGATCATCCACATGCATGCGGCATCAATGTAGGCATGGTCGGTCTTGACCTCGGGGTACTCCTTGGCGACTTCTGCAAACACCCGGGTATAAATATCCTGCGCGCGGATTGCGTTGGCTTTGTCGATCAACAACAGTTCCTTGCGCGGTCGAGTCATCGCCAACTCGAAGGCATAGCGGATTACCCGCTCGGTGCCGGCACGGGTATAGCGCATCGGCTGCGAGGCAATTTCATCGGCCCCCCCCTTGTCCTCGAACTCGGGCGGGAACACGTAGACATCTTCGGTATTCTCACGCACAATCACCATGTCGACCTGCTCGGGAGACTTGTCCTTGAGCGGACACCAACGCTCGTCGTACAACTTGATGGGTCGCAGGTTGATGTAAAGACCACCTTCCCAACGCAGCTTGCCGATTACCCCGCGCTCAATCAAACCGACCGGGGCACGCGGATCGCCAATGGCGCCGAGCAACAATGCGTCGTGCTGTTGAGCTTCCGAAAATGCGGAGTCGGGAAATATCTCACCGCCGTTTTCACCACCGGTCGCCAACCAATGCTCGGTACCGTAGGGGTATTCGGTCAACTGGTATGAGAAGTTCCAGCGCTCACCTGCGGCTTTCAGTACGCGCAGACCTTCACGGACAACTTCGGGGCCGATGCCGTCACCGGCCAACACTGCTATTTTGTGGGTTTTGCTCATTGTGGGAGGTATTTCCAAGTCGGGCATTGTAAATGACTCACTCAACTAAAGCAGGACATTATCCTGCACCGATGCGATTCCTCCTGCTTCTGTCCGCTCTTGCCATTGGCGCCTGCTCGATACTGTCCGGGGACCAGAAAACAAAATTACCCAATATCGTGGTGCTGTTCGCCGATGACCTTGGTTGGGGCGACCTCGGATGCTATGGCAACCCGGTGATACGAACCCCGCGGCTCGACCGCCTGGCGCAACAAGGCATGCGCTTCACCGATTTCCATTCGGCCTCCCCAGCTTGCAGCGCCAGCCGCTATGGCTTGCTGACCGGGCGCTACCCACATCATTCCGGTTTTGGTTGGGTGTTGTTTCCCGGCAACGAGAAGGGGCTGGCAGCAAGTGAAACCACCGTTGCCGAAGCCCTCAGGCAACGCGGCTATGCCACTGCCATCTTCGGTAAATGGCACCTCGGCGACCATCCCGGAGTTTTACCGCTGGACCACGGTTTTGACGAATATTTCGGCCTCCCCTACAGCAATGACATGTTGGCCGGCCGACCGGGAACCGATTATCCCGAAATTCCTCTCTACTCGAATGAATCTGTGGTCGAGCGCTCCCCCGACCAAAGCACCTTGACCAGACGCTATACCGAGCACGCCATCGACTTCATTCGCCGCAATCAGGAGCGCCCATTCTTCCTCTATGTTCCCTATGCCATGCCGCATATCCCCCTCCACCCGGGCAGGGAGTTTGCCGGCAACTCCCCGCGCGGGACCTACGGGGATGTCATCGAGGAAATCGACTGGAGTGCCGGCGCCATCAGCGACACCCTGAAAGAACTGGGATTGGCAAAAAACACCCTGTTCCTGTTCACCTCGGACAATGGGCCGTGGATTATCAAGGGAGAAAATGGTGGCTCGTCGGGACCTCTAATGGATGGCAAGGGCTCTTCATGGGAAGGCGGGCACCGCGTCCCCGCAATTGCCTGGTGGCCCGGCACCATTGAGCCCGGCGGAATCTGTCGGGAGTTGAGCTCGACTTTGGATTTGTTACCGACCGCCCTGGAACTTTCCGCTTCGCCGGAAACCGGCTTGGCCCTGGACGGAAGGAGCTTATTGCCCTTACTTCAAGGTAATCGCTGGGAGGACGAGCGAGTGTTACTTATCAACGGACCGGGGAATGAAATCCACGGGGTACGCCGGGGCGGGTGGAAACTGTTGGTCAAGACCAATTCACAAACCGGGGTGGTCCCTCACCAGGGCAAGGTGCCACTGCTGTTTGACCTGCACCGTGACCCCGGAGAACGGCGGGATCAGTCAAGCAGTAATCCTGAAGTCCTGGAAGAACTGCTAGCATTGCTGCCGGAGTGACCCTTTCAAGGATTCAGTATTTCCAGATCCCCACCAACCGGAACCCAGACCGGAATAACTTCCAACTCCGGCCAATCCGACTGCAATAGCCGCGCCGCCGCCAGGCACTGACTCTGTTGCTCCTGATCGGAGATTGGATTTCCGGCGCAATCGGAATGGGCGGCAACCACGATTCCCCTGGAGCCATGCGCTTCAACTGAAATGCGCACGTGCAGACGAACTCCATCATTGATATCCGCCACCGCACCGGCCTCGGTAATCATGTCCACGAAGTCCACTCCGAAGCGGGCCCTGGTAAAGATCATCACCGGGATCTGGACGCGGCCATCCATGCAATTGACTGCGGTAGCAAAGGACTGCGAGGTGTCGGGCGTAGCCATTTCCTGATATTCTAGGTATATGCGCCTTAACATCCCATCATCGCTTGCCATTTACAGCATTCTTGGGGGTGGCTTGCTACTCGCGCTCGGTATGACTTCTTGCGTCAAGGCCAGGGCCGAGACTGCTGCCCTACCCAACTTTTCCACCGCCTCACCACCGGTGGTTTTCGACACCATTTTCGGCAATCGCGCCAACTATCGATATATCAGAGTTTTCGGAGTTCACTGCGTCGGCTCAACCAAGGTCTCAAAAACCAAGTTCTTTCACATGGCTTCGGTAATCGCCCAATATCTCGACAACGACGAAGACGGAATTCCCGACGATCCCCTGGTGCTTMGCCGGATGACCTCAAGCCAACGTCCGGCGGCAATGATTCTGTTCAAGAATGAGAATGAAGCCAACAGTATCATCAACCAATATGGACAGTTTCTGGACAAGTTCCGCTGGCAGGMATTGTTCGGTTTTGAATGCCACCCGAATGGGAGTTCCAGTCAGCAGGGATTTGACGCAACCTTGGAGGAATGCCTGCACCTGATTACCGACACCGGATGGGCCGAAGCCTATCCCGGTGTTTTCGGCACCAGCATCAATACCGAACTTTGTGATGCCATGGACATTGCCCGTGGTGGTCGCTTCATGAACGTCCCCAACAACTATCCCCCGGGAGCCTGGTATCACTACGACGACCGCACCTGTGATTACGGTTGTCAGGCTACCGAATATTTTTACTGGTTACTGACTTCGGTACTCGGTGCCCAGAATTACAACGGGCGCTGCCAGGATATAAATAATGAATGGGAACCCTGTTCGCCATCCCTGGTGCAAAGTACCGACCTGGCCGGCTGGGCATTAATGCACGACCCAAGATTCAACTTGCCGACGGTTCTACCTGACGGAACCTATCGTTAGGCGGTAGCGCCAGCTTCAGCAAGAAACATGCCCTTGCGGTAGGCGTTCAGCTTGCCGGTAAAGGCCGAGGCAGCCACCGTCAGAGGGCTCGCGATATACATCTTGCCCGGGCCGGAGCGACCTGAATAGTTGCGGTTGATGGCGGAAACCGTGACTTGCTCGGTAGTCTCGCTTACCCCGGGACCGCATCCGATGCATGCTCCACAACCGGGATTCAGAAGCCTCACGCCGGCGTGCTCGAACAGTTCCACCCATCCTTGTTTTTCGGCATGTTGCTGCACCGCTGCCGAACCAGATGGCAGCCTGGCCCAACTTCCGCAGCCCGCTGGT
>NVRO01000052.1 GCA_002400895.1 Planctomycetota bacterium | reverse complement strand
GCTTGTCCCGATTCGACCCTCAGTAATCCATTGTCCAGTCCCCAACCCTGTCCATTTACCAGTTGGGCAAGATGCAAGTTGCCACCAAGATGGAGTCCCTTGCTGCGCTCATTCAGGGTAGCTTCGAAGGTCTCGGCGGCGCTCAGTTGGGGCAGAATGAATTCAAGCTGCAGCCAGCGGATTGAGCCGTCATTCCAATAAGAAAGCGGACTCCCCAAAGCAGGAATCGGGGCATCATTCAAATGGCGTATCTCAAGCTCCGGGACATTCCGCAGCTCCCCGATCGGGAATGGTATGCCCATGCTGATGGGGGTGGCAGGGCGGTCATATCCTGCCGACTCTTCAATGATTACCGGTACGTTCAAGGCTTCCCCGGCGGAGTCGAACAGGTCCAAGCCCTTGCAGGAACAAAGGGCCAAAACCCCAAGGTAAAGGAAGGTCGGAATTCTGGTTCGGCTGGCGGAAGGCATGGGATTGCGACCGGTTGGGGCATCGGTTGCTTCAACAGCGGTCGCATGGCCACTTTCCTGAGCGAATTTGACGATAAATTGGGTTCGCTGGGTAGCCCTAATGGCGATGTAACAGCATCCTTCTAGTCAAAACGGCAGCCCCGAAGCCGTTGTCAATATTCACTACACCAATACCGGGAGCACAGGAGTTGAGCATTGCCAACAAGGCGGCCAGACCATCGAAGCTTGCTCCATAGCCGACCGAGGTAGGTACCGCGATTACCGGTGCAGCTACCAGGCCGGCCACCACGCTCGGTAGTGCCCCTTCCATCCCGGCGCAGACAATCAGGGCATCGGCCTTGCGCAGCTGTTCCATGCGGTCCAACAGTCGATGCAATCCAGCAACTCCAACATCACTCATCATCTGGGCTTTGATGCCCATCACCTCCAACGTGGCCCTGGCTTCGCTGGAAACCCTCTGGTCGGATGCACCGGCGGAGACAATCACGACAACATGCTCACTGGTTGGCATTGCTTTTGCTTCCCACACGATGCAACCGGCATCTGCCAACCACCGTGCTTGAGGTAATACTTCTTGCACTGCTTCCGCTTGTTCAGTGGTGGCCCGGGTTGCCAGAACCTGGTCATGTGCTTTTGCCAGAGTGGAGAAAGCCGTCACTACTTGCTCGGTACTCTTGCCGGCGGCGAGTACTGCTTCGGGGAAACCGCACCTTAGTTCGCGGTGGGTGTCGAGTGCCATGTCGTCGGCAAGGGAAAAAGGCAGTGCAGCCAACTTTTCAATTGCCTGGTCGGGTTCCAGTTTTCCCTGCTTGACGTCCTTCAGTAATGCTATTAACTTTTCACGGTCCATATCAACGGGCTGCAACATCGAGGTCGAGGCTGGCGCATTGACCGGCAAGATAACGTGCATGGCCCAAGCCAGCGACCATTACCGCATTGTCGGTGCAATGTTCGGGACGGGCGAAGTTTGCTTCAATCCCTTCCCTTTCAGCATGTTCCTTAATCCGCGCACGGAGCCGCAGGTTGCGGGCGACGCCACCACCTACCAGTAGGCGAGGGATTCCGGTTTGGGTACAGGCACGGATGCACTTTATTGCCAGAGTTTCGGTAATCGCGTATTCGTAACTGGCGCAAAGCCCGGAGAGGTTACCGGCATTTTCCAAGGTTTCGTCTTCGCGTTTGCCGCCGGGGCCTTTCAGGGTGTAGAGCAGGGCTGTTTTCAGACCGGAAAAGGAAAAGTCCAATGAGTCTCGGTCCAACAGAGGGAGTTTGAACGGGTAGGCCGCGGGGTCGCCTGTGCTACCAGCACTCTCGATGCTGGGGCCACCCGGATAAGGCAATCCGAGCATCTTGGCGCCCTTGTCAAGTGCTTCACCCGCAGCATCATCCCGCGTACACCCTAGTAGGGTGTGTTGCAGTGGTGAGTCGGAGCGGTACAAACTTGTATGCCCACCAGAAACCACAAGTGTCACGTAAGGGAAATCCCATTCCACAACCGACATCAAGGCAGCGTAAATATGGGCTTCAATGTGGTGGACATCGATCAGGGTCTTGTTGTTCACCCAGGCAAGGGATTTGGCCGCAGTTACTCCAATCAGCAGAGATCCGAGCAAGCCGGGGCGGGAAGTTACTGCAATGGCGTCCACTTGACCCACTTCTATATTTGCCTCGCTCAAGGCCCGGGAAACAACCGGAACAATCTGCTCAAGGTGGCTGCGTCCGGCAATCTCTGGTACCACACCACCCCACACTGCGTGTTGGTCGATTTGACTGTGGATTACCGAGGACAAAACTTCACGCCCGTTGCAGACAACCGCGGCAGCAGTTTCGTCGCAGGAGCTTTCAATGCCGAGAATCAGGACCGATTTGGCATTCACGAGCTCAACACCTCGCGCAAGTGGTCAAGTGCCATTTTGCGCACCTGATCATCCGGTGCAGTGAACTCAGCGACCTCGGGGAACAAGCGGAAGACGTCTTCACGCCAAATAACAGGCGGCAGGTCATAGTTCAACCAGTTGCGAACTTCACGGGAATTTTCATGAGAAGTTTGCAATGGGACATCGGGGATAAGGCCACCAGCACGGTCCGGGTCGATATGTCCTTCGAGAATGCGGCCCGATGGAGTCAGGTAATAACCGGCAGTGAACTTGAGCGCGAAGTTACCACTTCGATAGCGGTGAACTTGTTGGTAGACCCCTTTTCCGAAGGTGCGGCTACCAAACAGGATTGCAGCGCCGTGATCGCGCAGGGCCCCCGCCAAAACTTCGGAACCACTGGCGCTAAGCCCGTTGGTCAAGACCACCAATGGAATATCTGTAGCCTTGGAAAGGGCGGTGTCTGCGTGGCGCACGACATCCTCGGCACCACGAACTTGCAGGCGACATACCACACCGCCGTCGAGGAACCTGGCAGCGACGTCGATAGCGGAGTCAAGCAGACCTCCGGTGTTGAATCGGAGGTCGAGAATCAGCCCCTTAAGCCCTGTCCCCGTTCCATAATCAGATTGGCCGAGTTCCGTCAGTTGATCCAATGCCAGATCCAGTTCATTGGGGGTGGAGCGCGCGAAAGAGCGCAGGTGTAAGTATCCAATTCCCAATCCCTGGTCCAGTAGCTCGGTTTTAGCGACAGTACCGCGAGGAACTGCGCGGCGGGTGACAGTGGTGGAGAAGAGGCTTCCATCGGCCCGTTCGAGCTCAAACTTGACCTGGCTGCTGCGTGGGCCCTTGATTCGTTGAATCAGTTCTTCCACACTCTGTTCGCGTACATCCTCACCATCGATGGCTAGAAATCTGTCGCCTGGTAATATCCCCGCCTCCGCAGCAGGTCCGTCGAGTATCGGGTAGCGAACGTTGCCCGAAACGCTGTCGATGATTACTCCGATACCGATCAACTTGCCAGAGGAGTCTTCGTCCAACTCGACCATCTGCTCAGGGCCGATAAAGTAGGTGTATGGGTCTTCCAGGCTGGTGGTCATTCCCTCGATGGCGCGGTGCATTAGCCATTCCGGGTCACGCGGCTCGACGTAGGATTCGCTCAATCTTTGATGCACCATTCCCAGCATCCTTTCTTCTGCCGGGGCCAAAGATTTTGACAAAACCGGACCGACAAATGTCTCGGCCACGAACACTCCAATACCGGTAAAAATCGCACCGATAAGAATGCCGGCAGGATGAAGTGCGGGTAGACTCTTACGTCCCATGCGACTGATTCTACCTCTTATCATTGGGCTTGCCCTCATCTTGGTTTTGGGTTGTACTTCGAGCTTGCCAATCGAGCCTTCCAATGAGGACAAAGAGGACAATGGGGACAGTTTCATTCTGCGCATCCAGGTGCAAATCCAGGATGACAGCTCGGCTGGAGCCTCCACCGTGTGGGTTCCGGTTCCGGGGAATGACGGTGTTCAGGAGGTGGAACTTCTTGCCAGCCCGGTTGGCTCCAAGTTGAGCCTACCGGATGAGTATGGCAACCGATTTGCGAGTCTGACCGATTGGAAAGGTCAGTTGCTGGAATGGAAATACCGCATCAATCGCAGGGTTGATGCCGGTGGATTATTGCAAGGTGTACCCGTGAGTCATTATTTGTCAGCAAACAGATTGGTGCCGATTGGCGGTGAAGCTGCTGCGCGGGCCAAGGAAGTTGTTGCATCCAAGCAGGATGTTTCCGTTGCCCGGGCTATTTACAATCGGGTACTCGAAGATATGTGCTACGACAAGAGGGGCTTTGGATGGGGCACCGGCTCCACCGAATGGGCCTGTGATACTGGCTACGGTAACTGTACTGATTTTCATGCTCTTTTCATTTCAATGGCTCGCTCGCTGAAAATTCCTGCCCGTTTTACCATCGGGTTTCCGGTTCCGACTGATGGTTCGGGAGAAATAGATGAATACCATTGCTGGGCTCATTTTTGGGATGGCCAGGGTGGGTGGGTTCCGGTTGATATTTCAGAGGCGGACCAGCATCCTGAGCGCACCGAGTTCTTTTTCGGCACTTTGGATCCGAACCGGGTTTCCCTGAGCTACGGCCGCGACTTGATCCTGGACCCTCCTCAAGAGGGGGATCCACTCAACTATTTTGTCAATGCTTATGCCGAGCAGGACGGTCTACCACTAGGCGTGAAGACCAGCGTGTACTATCAACATTGATCATGCCGAGTACTTTTCTGGTTCACCGCGCCGAGTTTTGTGCAGCCTATAGGTTGCACAACGAAGACTTCGACCAGGCCTGGAACGAGCGCACATTTGGCATCTGCAATAGCCCGAACTTTCACGGCCACAATTATGATCTGGAAGTGGTTGTTCGCGGTGGTGTTGGTGAAGATAGTGGGATGGTAATGGATTTGTTGAAGCTGGCCTCCCTGGTTCAGCACAAGATTATCAGCCGGGTGGATCATCGCAATCTCAACACCGACATCGATTTCCTGGAGGGAATAATCCCTACCACAGAAAACCTGGCATCCGCTTTTTGGGCGGTGCTGGAATCCGAGCTTCCGCCTTCGGTTGAGTTGGCGGAAATACGATTGCGCGAAAGCCGTGATAATCAGGTTATCCTGAAGAAATAATGGAAACATCCACCGAACCTGCTTCCACCATTGCCCCTCTTATAGAGACTTTGCTCGAACAGCTTGGGGAAGACCCCCAGCGTGACGGACTACTAAGAACCCCGGAACGAGTCTCCCGTAGCCTGACCTACCTGACCAGTGGCTACGATTTGAATCTGTCGAGTCTTATTAATGGTGCTATTTTCGATGAAGCTGCTTCCGAGATGGTATTGGTCAAGGACATAGAGTTTTATTCATTGTGTGAGCATCACCTGCTTCCGTTCTACGGCAAGGTTCATATTGGATATATCCCCGACGGGAAGATTATTGGCTTGAGCAAACTACCCCGTATTGTCGAGATGTTTGCACGCCGTTTGCAAGTTCAGGAACGCATGACTACTCAGATTGCCGATGCTGTACGAGAGGTGCTAGCTCCTCTTGGGGTGGCGGTTGTTTGTGAAGCAGCTCATCTGTGCATGATGATGCGTGGCGTTGCCAAGCAGTCGAGCTCGGCGACGACTTCCTGCATGCTCGGCGCCTTTCGCAACAATCAACGCACCAGAAGTGAATTTTTGTCGCTGATTAAATGAGCAGGCGTACTTGGGGTTCACCCCTTGCCGGGTATCTCCGTCGGCGAAGTGAAACTAAAGCAGCCGAGGGTGGTGTGTAATTCTGCCCACACCCGGATGGAGTGACCACCTATTCGGTATTCCTTGACTGCAATTTCACCGTTGATTTCTCGGCTCCTGAATCCGGTCCCGGACCAGAACCCAAGCACTGAATCAGTTTCGCTCGGCAAGTAATCCTGGTCGGAGTCGACGAAAAGTACAAACCTGGCCTCCGAAATCCTGTTCCCGGTAGGATCGATGGCGCTGACCCTGAGTCGTTGGTCGGTGATCCATTCCAGTTCAATCCGAAACTGAGTTGCCGATTGCGGTGGTTGGTGGTAGTGAACCGGCACCGCTGGCGGGCTAATCGCGCAACCCGCAGTAAAACAGCAGATGAAAAACCACCACCAATGGTGTTTCATATGCCTAAAAGAATAGTCCTGACATTTCAGCGTTAACCAGTTCGCAATCGTTGATGTCAAAAACTCTTACTGTAATTTCATTGTGGGTGATGGAATTGAGTAACTCGGCGGGAATTTTAACCACTAATACACCTGCCACGGTACTACGAAAGGAAAGTGGTGGGTTGCCATTCACGATTGCCTCGGCGCGCACCGGAGCCCGGTCGTCAACCAGATCCTTGAGGTCTGGACCGAGGTCGATGACCGAGATGCGGCGGTCATGCCCGGGCAGTCGCTGTGGGTTAGGCACCCTGATACCAATCCCGTTCCAGTGGAAGTTGAGTTGCTTTTCCTGCAAATCACCCGCAAAGCTCTGTTCTTGTAACTCGAGGCACAGCGCATGCCCCAGCGGGCTGAGGGTGGTAATGACAGCAATAGTGGTAGCAGCAAGGACAATGGTCGTCAGCTTTTTATTCATGGTCAGATGGTCCCCGAGAAAGTGTGGTTGTCGCCGTTTTCATCCACCACAATCAGTTCGAAGGTGTTGCCAATCCCATTGGCTTGAGTTGATGTGGTGATTGCACTTATGGTCAGATGGGTGCTGGGTAGTGGGCTCGAGGCTTGATGCTGAGAAACCAGTTGGTCAGGTGGTGAAGTGAAGCCGGGTTGTCCGTCGTGCTCCCGGTAGATTGTCAATTGGGCCGAAGTGAACAGAACCCGGGGTTGAGCAGGTGCTACCACACTAAGTTTTTTTACCGTGAAACCCCCACCGGCAGATGTTTCAATGCCGCTTGCGGTTGCGGTCAAGTGGTCACTCTTGCCCATGATGTGGGTGCTTTCACAAGCCCCGATGGATAGCGTGAGCACCGCCAAATGTTTGAGAGAAATCATGCACCAACTCCGGTTTTCCTTGCGCAGCTCCCTAAACACGGCATTGGTTGCAGTCGATTACAAAAAACTTCAACTTTAGTAAGAAAAAAA
>NVRO01000051.1 GCA_002400895.1 Planctomycetota bacterium | reverse complement strand
TTTGAACAACCACAAGTCGCAGATGATGGACCACATTTCATTGCCACTCTTGACGCCCCAGAACAGCACCAGCACCACCAAAGTGGAATCAAGGAACTGCGAGACCACCGTCGAGCCGTTATTACGCAGCCACAAATGCCGACCCTTGGTCAGATTTTTCCAGAAATGGAAAAGCCTAATATCGACGAACTGGGCAAACAAATAGGCCGTCATCGAGGCGGCAATAACTCGCCATGCATTCTTGAACACCGCCAGGTAAGTTTCGTCCGGGACCGGCGAATCAACTATCGCCGGAAACTGCGCACCGAGCCACAGCGCCAGCATCACAAATAGTGACACCGCAAACCCCACCACCACTACTTGATTGGCGCGACGGCGCCCCCACACTTCCGACAACAAATCGGTGACCAAAAAGGTAATCGGGTATGGCAGAGCTCCGGCCGACAACACGAAGACCTTGAAACCGAGGTCAACGGTCATGAATTTGTTGGCAATCAGATTACAGACCACCAGGGACGACAGAAACAAACCCGACAACAACAGGAAGGCGAATTCGGACCGTCGCTCATTCACGCTGTTCACCGCAATCCACAGGCGGCAAAGGCGCGATCCCGCACCACCGTTGCCCGAGCCCGGGCTTTTTCCGCTCCGGCATCGAGAATCCGGTCGACCTCGGCAGGGTCAGCCATCAACTCCTTGCGGCGGATGCGGGCGGTAGCGAAGTAGGCATCCATGGCCTCGTAGATGGCGCTCTTGAGGTGTCCATAACCGGGAGCTCCTTCGCCCCCCTGGCGAACCTTCTCCTTCCAGGCGTTTACTTCTTCATCACCCAGAAACAGCGACATGGTTTCAAACAGGAACAGCTCGTCGGGATTCTTGGGCTCTTCCGGGGGGCGTGAATCCGTAACTATTTTATTGATAACCTTCTTGAGCTTCTTGCCCTCCTCGAAAATCCAGATGGTATTGCCGTAGGACTTGGACATCTTTTGTCCATCCAGGCCAACCACCTTCTGCGCGTGTTCACTGACTGCCAATAATGGCTCCGGGCGTACGAAGACCTCACCGTATTGGTTATTGAAGTAACCAGCCATGTCCTGGGTCATTTCCAGGTGCTGAACCTGGTCCTTGCCAACCGGAACATGAGTCGAGTCGTAGGCCAGAATGTCGGCCGCCATCAACACCGGATAGGTGAACAAACCGACACTGGGCTTGACTCCCTTGGCAGTCTTGTCCTTGAAGGAATGGGCACGTTCCAACAGGCCCATTCCGGTCTGAGTCGCCAGCAACCAGGCAATCTCATGCACTTCGGGCACGTCCGACTGACGCCACAGCACCGCCTTGTCCGGATCCAGCCCCAATGCCAGGTAACTCACTGCAGTCTCACGCACATAGGTACGCAAGTCATCCGGATTCTGGGTACTGGTCAGGGCATGGAAATCGGCAATGAAATAGAAGTGGTCGCCGGCGTCATCTTGCGACGAAATATGCTGGCGAATAGCTCCGAAGTAGTTGCCAATGTGTTGAAGCCCACTGGGCTGAATACCGGAGAGGAAGGTGGTCATTAGCAACTAAGGATAAACGGTTCACGGGCGACAGCCGAGGCGCGAATACGCTCGGCATTTTCTTCGAACCCGGCACAGCCCATCAGCGAAAGTGCGGCAATCTTGCCGGACTCGACCCCGGGTTGGTCGAACGGGTTGATACCCATGATGCCTCCGGCAATGGCGGTAGCAATCTCAAAGAAGGCGAAATACTGCCCTACATGGAAAGCATCCAACTTGCACAACTCAACCGTACAGACCGGTCGATTCGCATCCATCAGAGCGACTTCGGTTCCCTGACGCTCGACTTCAAGCAGCTCATTCAGATTGCGGTTGGCAAGATGACCGAATGCGTCCGATTCTGCAAATGGTTCGCCAATTTCAACGGTATTGGCATGCTTGGCCAACTTGACCATGGTGTAGACCTTGTCGTCGGGGCCCTCGATGTAAAGTTGGCACTGGCTGTGTTGATCGGTCGGACCCACCGCCTTGACCGGAGTCGGACCGAGGTGAACCACCTCGCCGGCAAGATTTTTCTTCTTGCCAAGGGATTCAGCCCACAATTGTTTGTACCAATCGGCGAGCAAGCGCAGACGGTGGGCATACGGGAAATGGACATGAATAGAGCGCCCCTGTTCCATGTGCATGACATGTGCCAGCGCATAAGCCACGGTCGGATCCTGGTCCACCGGAAGTGAAGCGCATTGGTTATCAACCCGGCAAGAACCTGCCATCATGCTCTCCGTATCCAAGCCCACCATTTCGAAGTTGAACAATCCGACCGGGGACAACACTGAGAACCTGCCGCCAACACCTTCCGGCACTTCGAGGGTGGCGAAACCAAGGTCATCGCACAATTTCCGAAAGTGTCCCCCTAGCGGGTCAGTGGTAATGGTGAATCGTCGCCGCGCTTCCTCGTCAGAACCGACCGCTTCCCGCACCGCCCGGTAAAAAACCAGGAACTCACTGGAGGTTTCAATGGTTCCCCCCGACTTGGAAATCACGTTGAAGTGACACTTGTCGGCCGGCACACTTTCCAAAAACTCGGCAATCCAATCGGGGTCAATGGAATCCAGGATGAAACACTTGGGTTGGCCGGCAGAAGGTGCCCACTCCTGATAAATCGGCGCCAATGCAGCCAGCGCCGCGGAGTTGCCAAGTGCAGAACCACCAATACCGAGCACCACGAAGTTTTCCGGTGCCTGCTCAGCCTTGACCTCGGCCGCGCGGGCGCGACAGTTTTCCAAATGGTGCTGGGCTTCATGCAACTTGCGCCACGCCGGCATTTCCTGAAGATGAGCATCACGGGTAGCGGCAGCAAGTGGCAACCGGGCAGCGAATCCATCGCGGGAAATGCCACCAGTAAAAAGTCCGGTTAAGTCGAGTTTAAGGGCCATGGAGGGCCAACATTCTAAACTCGCCTGCCACCAAAAATCACGCTGCCGTAGTGAAGCAACCAAGCCACTCCACTAAGAGCAGCTGCAACGTAGGTCATGGCGGCAGCGCTGAGCACCTTGTTCACCCCCTTGGCCTCGCTTGTTCCAGCAGTGATTAGGCCACCTCTTTCCAGGGCCACCACCGCACGGCGACTGGCGTCGAACTCCACCGGCAGGGTGATGAGCTGAAAGATCACCACCGCCGAAAACAGCACTAGCCCAAGTAATGCCAAGCCAAACGAGTGCAGGAAGAGCCCGATAAGGACCAAGGGGAAGCCCAAACTGGAGCCAAGTCCTGCGGTTGGCACCGCCAGAGTGCGCAATGCAAGCGGGGCGTAGCCGGCGGCGTGCTGGATTGCATGGCCGGCTTCATGAGCGGCAATYCCTGCTGCCGCCACGCTGGTCGAGGAATAAACCTCCTCGCTCAAGCGTAGAGTTCGGGTGCGCGGGTCATAGTGATCGCTTAGGCGCCCCCCCACGCGCTCAATGCGAACTCCTTCAATACCACTGACGCGGAGTACCAATGCAGCCGTTTGCGCTCCACTAAGCCCTGCTGACAAAGGCACTTGTGACCATTTCTTAAAACGAGAGCGAACCGCCCCCTGAGCCCACAGCGAAAGTACGAAGGCAACCAACAGCAGAAGCATTATTAATGGATTCATTTCCCCCATAATTACGTCTCGGCGGCATAATTTCAGGCAAGAAATTGCCTTTAACTACCGACAAAAGAAAGCAGCAAGTTCGCCCCCATCACAATACTGACATGAGAACCCTTAATTCAGGTCGCAACGGCCTCGCCACCATCCCAATTATCATCATCGTCGCGGTGATTGCCGCGGTGATTTTCCTGGTAATGCAATCCCCCAGGGACGCAGCTGGGGATGTGGATGGACCCACCACCATCAATGATGAACCCGGACTAAACCACGAAGCAGCCGAAGTCGCTGCAGGCGCTACCCGTACCGGAGTCAGTTCGCGAACCGAAGAAAACACCCCCGCCACCGCCCGCATTGCGCGTGGTCGCGTTAGCGGTTCGGTTCAGAACACCGCAGGTGAAGGCATCGCCAATGCAATCGTCGTCCTTACCAAGAAGTTGAGCCAGGCTGATGCCTTCAGTTTCGACACTCGAAAGAGGGGGTCGATTCCAACTTTCCGGCGCACCACCAGAGCGGACGGCACCTTTAGTTTCGACCGCCTGCCTGCTAATTCTGATTATGACATGTGGGTACGGCATCAACAATACGCTCCAAAACAAGGGGTTCCGGTGCGCGCTTTGGGTGACGACCAGTACCTGCCTCCGGTGGTCTTGAATAAGGGCTACAAGGTATTTGGACAAATAACCGACGAAGGAGGCAACCCGCTCGCCGCCACGGTGGACATTACACTCCAGGCCACGCGCTACATACCACGCGATAACGAAGAAAAAGAGGCCGAAGACAATGAACTTGGTCGCAAGTTCCGAGTTGGGGCAGACCAAAACGGCAACTTCAGCATCGAGTTGTTGGCCCAGGGAATGTGGACCTTATTGGCCTCCCACGATGGCTATGCCACCGCCCAGATTCATCCCATCGTGCTGATGGGAGACCGGATGGAAATGGAGCAGAACCTGATACTGGGCTCCGAGCATATCCTTGCAGGGGTAGTGTTGACCGGGGACGGCGAACCAATCGCCGACGCCAAGGTCAGCGTTTCACGAATGCGCCCCCGTCCGCTATTCAGCACACAACTGCGCTCGAACCATGACGGGACATTCGAGGTGCGCGGACTTTCCGAGGGAATTTACGGGATTGCGGCAATGGCACCCGGCTACTCAAACGGCACCCTGCCGAGGGTTAAATCCAACAAGACCGACCTCGAATTAATCCTGCATAAAAAGGGCAGTGTCAGCGGCCGCATCTCCGACACCTTCGGCAACCCGGTCACTTCCTTCAAGATTCAAGTGGCGCGGGTAAACCGTGGAACTTCCCTCTATACCCCGAGCGGATCCGGGCAGACTTTCAAGTCCGAGTCCGGGGATTTCACGGTCGAGGGAATTGAGCCTGGTTCCTACCGCTTACTGGTCAGCGCCAACAGCCACGCTCCCACCTACTCATCCGGCTTCTCGGTGCAACGTGAACTGGTGCAAGGTATAGACGTCCAGATGCAGCTTGGGGGCACCTTGGTCGGCAGTGTGGTCAACTCTCTTGACGGCAGCCCGATTGCAGGTGCCACCATCAACATTCATGGCAAGGACTGGAGTGATGACAATAGTTTCGGCTTATTCGGCGGCTCCGGCCCCGACCCCAACAACGTCCCGGCGCAAAGTGCAGTCACCGGAAAAGACGGCAAGTTCAAGCTGGAAAATGTGTTCTCCGCTGAGTTACTGCTGGAGGCAACCCATCCTTCATTCCTGTCGACCACCTTTCTGGTAACCATGCACACCGGAAGCAATGTAGACGTCGGCTCATTCAAGCTGGAGAGTGGTGGCTCAGTCACCGGAATCGGCCTTTACGGCGACGGGCGACCCCTGGCCGGTGGCACTGCCTACGTGACCAGACAAACCGACAGCGGCTTCGGTTACTTTTCCGACAACATGCGCCTTGATTCACGTGGTCGATTCCAATTTGAAGGGCTGAGAAGTGGCAGCTATAAGGTCTCGGTATCCTCTGCCGAAGGCTCGGGGATGATGTTCCTGGTCGAGGTTGACGGCAGCACCAAAAACATCTACGTCCAGGCTGGACGTAATGTCGAAGTCGAGTTGACCGCACAGCAGTAAGCGGTTTCATCCCACTACTGTGAAGATGCCGGAGATCAGCAAACGAAAATAGAGGAGGTGCGTAAAATCACTTCCAATGCTTTCCCTTACTCTCCTTTGCCTCCCAGTCTGCTCGCTGCCGCAGGCCCCCCCTATCGACCCGACTGAAATCCGGGTGGTGGACTTACAAGCTCACATTGGCTTCCTCGCCAGTGACGAACTCGAAGGACGTGAATCCGGGGAACAGGGTGGACATCTGGCGGCAAACTATTTCGCCAAGCAATGGCAACGGCTGGGATTGCTGCCGCTCGGTGGTGACGGCCAGGGCACCCATGAAATCGAAGACTATCTGTTGCCCTTTGAAACCCGCGGTTACGACTGCTTCAATACCGCCGGCTATCTACCGGGAACCGATCCCGAGCTGGCCAACTCCTATATGGTGATTGGCGGTCACCATGACCACGCCGGCGTTGGCGGACCCGGCGCCATGGGCTTTCCGGGTGAAATCCACAATGGCGCCGACGACAACGCCTCTGGCTCCAGTGGAGTCGCCGAGCTCGCCGAATGGTATGTCGAACACCCGCTGCGGCGACCGATTGTGTTCATGACCTTCAGTGCCGAGGAGCGCGGACTGCTCGGTAGCCGCGCCTTTGTCAAGCAGGAGATCATCCCGACCGAAGAAATGTTCGCAATGATCAACTGCGACATGATTGGCCGCAGTGTTGACGGCTACCTTTACATAGGTGGGCTTGGGACTGCTGACGAGTTYCATCCCCTGCTCGACCAATTATTTGAAGAATGTGAACTGAACCTGGAACTGGGCGACGCCGGCGAGGCCCTGGGCGACAGCCTTTACGAAGCCCGCATCTATGTGCGCGGCAAGGTCAAATCTCTGGGCGCCGACTGCATCGAGAAAGAGATGCGCGACGAGCATCTCGCCCAGCTGGCCGACCTGCTGGCCCGCGCGGGCGTCGAGGCCGATCCCAAAAGCTTCCGCCGCTACGGCTCCGCCCGAAAGCTCTATCATTTCAACGTCGATCACGCTGGGGAATACTGATGTCCTACGACAATCCCCCCACCCATCCGCGCAAATCCGCCACCTTCGACGACTACGCCCTGTCGGAGATCCGCCGCGCCGCGGCGACCGGCATCTACGACATCCGCGGCGGCGGGGCGAAGCGCAAGGTTCCGCATTTCGACGACCTGCTGTTCATGGGCGCCTCCATGTCCCGCTACCCGCTGGAAGGCTATCGCGAGAAATGCTCGACCTCGGTCGTGCTCGGCGACCGCTTCGCCGAGAGGCCGCTG
>NVRO01000050.1 GCA_002400895.1 Planctomycetota bacterium | reverse complement strand
ATGTGCAAGTTCCATCTTCAAGGTGGATGCGACAAGGGCTCCGACTGTAACTTCGCGCATGACGAGTCAGAGTTGGAGAAGTTGAAGGATCCTAGAGAAGCGTCTTTCATGGCGCGGAATTCCGATTCACAGTACGCAAACCTGGTTCGTTGCTTTTCTTTGGTAAATTGGACTGAAGGGGAGAAAATTTCAGCCAGAACACTTGGAAATCTAGCCAATGCACGTTCGGCAATCCCGGACACCGGTACTTCACCGGAAAAGTTCAACTCCACATTATCGCCAACTCTGGATTCGGTGGTATTCACCGAGTTGATAGACATGCAATAGAAGGCTGCCGATGGTGCATAGAAAAACCTTGTCTTTGCGCCCCATCGTTTTCCCGTAGACAAAATGGTTGATTCAAATGGGAAAAGCGAAAGCAAGTTCTCAGACAGGATTACCAAGCGGTCGGATTCAGTTAAATAAGAAGGAATACTCCTCAAGATAAACTTTTCGAGTTTGTCAGTTGCAGATAAGGATTGATTCCGGTCAGTAGCGTCGAAGATTGTTTGCAGTAGAGGTAGTAGTTCATGAGTTTTCCCTACTTTTACGATTTTGTCCTTGGATGAATCGGGAGAAAGAGTCAGGCAATACAAGTGTTCATTCCCCCAGACAAAATAGAGAGCCGCCGATCTCCTTTGATCAAGGGTTTTCCTGAGTGTTGACAAATCAACGGTGTTAATAGAGGAAAAAATATCCGAATTGCTGCTCCAGGGCGCGCGTGCAACTTCGATTCGCTGCGCACGAATTTGTTCGAAGCTGGAAAAGGCCTCCAATAACCGATTGGAGCGCCAAGCGGCGATTCTGCACCAGCTTTCGTTCAGGACATTGAAAAGGTCCTGTCCGGTAGTGAGGCGAAAAGAACGACGCTTCAAAATGAGGAATGGAAGTGGGGAATCGGCCATGGCTCCCATGGAGAACTCAGCGATATCGAGCAATTCTGGGTGCATGTCTGCGGAAATCGCTGCTTTGGCACCTTTCACCAATAGGCCAATCTGTAGGGGGTTGCTGTCCCCTAATTCCTCACGATGCAGGGAAAACAATTTCAATAGTTCGGAGAGTTCCCATTCGGGACCTTTCTCCTTGGATTCGCTAGCAATTAATAGAGTTTTTAGCATTTCAATTCCGGTGGAAATCGAAGAGCCTTCGGTCTGATTCTCAAAATCGTGGATTACAGTCCTTGCCTTTTTTTCCCATCCATCCTCACTCAAGAGAGACGAAACAATAGCTCCGTTTAGCGGGGAGCCATAGCTTTCACTATTTCCCCAAAGGCTTGACGACTCAGTCATACCAGCAAGCCATCCCATGTCAAGCATCCGGGAAAAAACATAAGCAGGGGTGAGGAATGGAGCAAACCGGTCCAATAATGTGGCAGCAGCAGCAGTATCCCCAAGTAGAGAGAGCAATTGCAAATGGCGGTCGATCCAATTCAGTCCTTGTTGTTCGCCCAATGCGCTCGATTCTGCCAGAATGTCGAGGGCGTATTCACGCAAGCCGATTGCAGCTTCAACTTTACCCTGTTCTTCAAGTACATCAGAGAAAGCGCCAATGGCGGAGCCCAGAGATTCAAAGCCACCTGCCCCAGGCAGAGACTCTCTAATGGCTATTGCTGTCTCCAAATCCGATTCCGCTTGTTTAAGATCTCCAGCCTGTCGATTTATTGCGGCTGAGAACTCAAATGCACTGGCGGTATCAGGTGACCTGCTAAAAACCTCTCCGGTAAGGCGTGCATAATCTCGTGCAAATAGTGCTGCTTCCTGCAGCATTCCTTTGTTTAGGGACAGCTCAGAAAGTACCCGGCTGAACGAGGCTTGCTCAAGCGGGGTGGAGTTATGCAGGAGCTGAAGTCCATGTCTTGCGTAAATTTCTGCTTCTTCAAGGCGGTCACTTTTCAGTAACGCCACTGACAAGGAACTCAACAGGCGAGGCTTCGATAAGGTGGCATATTTGGATTCGTCCAAGCTAGCCAGGTATTCCAACAGGACGTCTGCAGCCTCTGATGGCTGACCACTCTCCATGAGTAAACGGGCACGGTCCTCCGGAGATTGATGAGGCTCCGGGCTTTGGAAGAGTATTAGGGCAAGAAGGAAAGAAATCATTTCACCAAAAACACTGTGGCGGCACCAACAAAAGGATTAGCCACAGATATTGTGTTTGTCCTGCTTAGTTAATCAAATTATTACGCATGAAACAGGATTAGTGAGAAGTTGGCTTTCCCAGTCTAAACCATGCAAGCAGATGGTGATACCACTGATGTTGGGATTAACGGGTTGGAAAAAGGTTAGGTCACCGTTTCCGTCAGTAGACATGGGCTGTAGCTATTTGTAGCCAGGGTTGAGGTAGATTTTTCCCCAAGAGGAAGAAATCTGACCGCCGCCTTGAACCGACCATCCAACGCAGACCTAAACCAATAGTCCATAGGATTCCCTAATAATCCTACAGAAAAATACAACTACCACAATGGCCCAAAAGCTAAAAGTTCTATTCAATACAGGTTCAAAATCTCAGCGGCCTGTCCGCCGGGGTCCTTGGTGTCGATCGACTGTTCGATGATTCCTTCGTCTGAAATTACGAAGGTCGCTCGAGGGGCATATCCGGCGTCGGGGTCGGCAACAATGCCGAGGGCCATTGCCAACTCTCGATTCACATCGCAGAGCAAYGGAAAGGGAAAATCATGCTTGGCGGCGAAGTYCGCATTTTCTTCGACACTATCGAAGGAGACRCCATAGATGGCAATCCCCAGTTCGGYGTATTTTTGGGATTCATCACGGAATCCACAGCCTTGCTTGGTTCACCCGGGAGTGTCAGCTTTKGGGTAGAACCACAGGACMGTRCGTTTGCCGAGCAAATCGGCACGGGTAACAGTATTGCCCAGGTGGTCTTGAAGAGTGAACTCGGGAAGTGTTGTTCCTGGTTTTTCCATGGTGTCGGGTACACCGCAAGCAGCGGTAATCAGTAGGGAGACGAATCTTAGGACAGGTCGAAACATTGTATCTCAGACTTTTTGTCGGCGCGCTATCGTTTTCGAGATCGGCTGCTCCGACTCGGTGTAATGCACCCTTTGCGGGAAAGGCATCTCGATGTCATTCAGGTCGAAGGAAATCTTGAGTCGCTTCAAGAGCTCGCGGCGTATTCCCCATTGCTTGCCGGGCAAGACCTTGATTGAAATCTTGAAGCTGACTTCGGATTCTTCCAGTGAGTCCACGCCCAATACCACCGGACTCTCCAGGATCATGGCTGCCCAACCATCCTCCTTGGCAAACTTGTTCAGTACATCCTCAATAACCTCGATTACTTCATCCGGGTCTTCGCGGTAGCCGACGCCAATGGAAAAAACAGTTTTTGAGTAACCGTGGGTCTGGTTGCTTACCCGCGAGATGCTGCCGTTGGGAATGAAGTGGAGTGCGCCGGAACCATCCCGTAACACGGTCACGCGCATGCCGAAATTTTCCACCGTTCCGGAAATGCTTCCGTTGATGGAAATAACGTCACCAATCGCAAGTTGATTCTCCAAAAGCATGAAGAAGCCGGAGATGAAATCCTTGACCAGGCCTTGTGAGCCCAGGGATACGGCAATGCCGAGCAAACCCAAAGTGGCAGCAAGGGCGGTGGTGTTGACACCCAACTCACTGAGAATGGCGACGATGCCGATTGACCAGAGGATGATTGCAGCGGCCTTGCGGAAAACCAGTACCAAAGTTTCTGCCCGCTGAATCCGTTCATCGGCATCACCGTGTGAAGTATCCGCATTGGCGCGGCGCAGAATCGCGCGTCCGGCGAACTTGGCAAGTTGTAGGCCAATCATCAGAATCAAAAGAATGCCAAGTATCGGAGGGCCATGGAATCGCGCCCAAAGCCACAAATTAGTAATACTCAATACCGAGGTAAGGGTAGTAAGCCGGGCCTCGTTTTCATCAAGGTCCTGGTGCTCACCTTCAAGGTCATCACGTAAATTTTTTGCTTGCGAGCCCAGCCCCCGAAAATCCTCCCCGGCAGCCTTGAGATTGGCGATGGTCTTTTCTATATCGAGCAGGCGGTCTTCGAGTTCGGCCAACTTCGCATTGCTGCCAACGATTGCGCCTTGCAGGTATAGCGCTTCCCCGCGTTCGGCATGGGGTAGCCAGTCTGGCAACTCGGAAACGGACAAGCCGCTGGAGACCGTCGAGAAATCATCGCTGCCCTGGAAGGAAGCAACAGCCAGAGTCGCAGTGCAAAGGAGGAGGAACATTAAAAAAGAATAACGGCGCTATCCTGAGGCCTCAGCAGTTAATTCAAATTAAACCGCATAGGGTGTGCCTTTCTCAGGTAATGATTACGTAAATGACTTGGGAAGTCTTTCCGATTTGTGCTGCTTGCAGCCAAACCGGCAGATATCTTGCTCGTGGAGGAATGTTAACCGTAAATTCTGCCACCCCACTGCCATTGGCTCCGCTGGTACCCAGAAGTTGTGGCGATGCAATCCCAAGGTCAACGCCAAGTGACGGAATCGAGGTCACTCCATTGCCAGTAACCGAGTAGGCAAAGTAAACAGTGTCACCGCTGGCACTCCCCGTGGTGCTGAGCGTGGTTGTTGTTCCCGCCACCATCAAGCCGGTAGTCAGGTACAAGCCGCCACCACCGCCACCACCGCCGAGCGCGAGCTCCAGATTTACACGACCGTGTCCATATTTGCTGGAGTTGTTCATGTCGTCGCATGAATCGTAAAGACGTTGACGCACTTCAGTAGTGGTCCAATTCGGGTATTCCATGCGAATCATTGCAACTACCCCATTGGTAATGGGGGCCGAAAAGCTGGTTCCGCTGACCGAGCTGTAGCCACCATTGTGATTGGTAGTTGCGATGTTCACGCCCGGGGCCATTACGTCTATGGCCTTGCCGTAAGACGAGAAGTTGGCCTTGTTGTCATTGACATCGGTAGCGCCGACAACCTCAACATTGCTCCAGTCGAATCCGGAGAGGTTGCTGTTGGAGTTTCCTGCCGCCCACAACAATATGCAGTCTTGCCCATCGCAATAGTTGCCCGCAGAATTAACGCTGGATGATTCAACTCCGCTGAAGCTGACACTGACCGATCCGGCACCATTGTCGGCCGCCCATCGTGCACCCTGGGTCAAATCACTCATTGAAGATGAGCCTTGGCCACCGCTAACAGTCTTGATCGGCATTAATTTCACATCCCAACAAACGCCGACTACGCCGATTCCGTTGTTGCCAATTGCGCCGATGCAACCTGCGCACATCGAGCCGTGTCCGTTTTGGTCGGAGACGTCTCCGCCATCTGATTGCGCCTTGTTCTGTACCGTGTTGTAGCCACTAACCAGTGAAGCCTGCAGGTCCGGATGGTCGAGGTCAATTCCGGTGTCGACGACGGCGGCAATGTAGTTGTTGCCGCTCATGCCGGTGCGAATATCCCAGCCGCTACGTGATTGAATGTTGTCATGCCACCATTGCAGGGACAGCATCGGGTCGTCGGGTGTCTTGACCAGGTAGCAACGCCAGTCGGGCTCGACATATTCAAACTCGCCGGTTGCCATCAAGCTTGCGGCGACGGCGTTTTCGGTGCTCCCGCTTGGAACTGCGAAAATGAATTCATTAGTGTCGCTAACGTGCTCGATAATGTCGTATCCGGCCAGGCGCGTCGAACCCTGTTCCGACTGCGGACGAGCAATCATGAATCCTGAGAATTCAAGTTCTCCCGGTCTTTCGACGAAGAGCTGGGGAGCTTCCTGGGCGAGAAGTGGATGAACAGGTAGAGCAAAAAGGAGGATGGTGGAGGAGATGAGCATGGCTGTTTATGGGAGTTTGACGCGGAAAGCGTCCGGTTCGTTCCAAAATGTCTTGGGGCAATTTGGGCAACAAAAGGCGATAACCTGGCCTTCAAAGACCACGCTGTAGTTAGGGTCGACCGGCTTTCCGGTCACCGGGCAGGCAGTATTGATCGGGTCAAGACTGGCAACCGCCGGCACCACCGCAGGAGCAGGAATCGCGGTTCCGATTGCGGTTATTTCAGCATTGTCGATTACCACTCCGACTGCGGCCTGGGGCAAGGTGTCCGAATCGACCTCCAGTCCCGAATCCCATAGCCAAACTTTTTGCAGTTGATTCAGGCTGAGCAAGGTTTCGAGCGCGTTAGCGTTGAGTTTGGTTTGTGACAAGTTGAGTTCTTCCAATGTTTCGTGCCCATTAAGTTCTGCCAGTCCGACATCGGTGATGTCAGTTTGTCGCAAATCCAATCGGCGCAGCCGCAGCATGTCGCCAACCAGAACCATCGCCTTGTCACTAATCCGCGTGCGTGACAGCGTCAAATCTGCGATGTGGTCTTCAAGTGGAGCCAGCAGGGATAACACTTCCCGGTCGCCAATCTGGTCGCAAACTGCAGAGAAATCGACCCACAGCTCATTGGTGTCGGCGGCGACGACCTGGACGTGTACCAATTTATTACGCAAGGCAGCGATTGCGTCGGCTGGAGCGGGGCCGAGTTTCTCCTCCTCTTCGACTAGCGGAATAGCCGGTAGTTCAGCGCCCTCGGCAAGTGGGAAGGGTGCGGTAAAGGAGGCCCCMGCRGCTATCCAAGCTCGCACCAAATCCAGTTCCGCTGCGGTGGGCTGGCGTTTGTTCTCGGGTGGCATGTGGTCCTCGTCATCCAGAGGCAGTGACAACCTGATGATCATCTCACTGTCGTCCGGGTCTCCGGGAGTCAGTACCTCACCGCCCTCGCCACCAATCGAAATCCAATCGGGCGAGTCAAGACGCAGCTCACCTTTCTGTTTGCGCTTGCCATGACAGGCACTGCACCGTGCTTTCAACAACGGCGCAAGGTGCTCTTCATAGGAAGCGAGGATGGGTGTGTCGACGGCATCGGGGTCGGGGTCATCGGTGGCCATCGATACAAATTCTTCATTCTCAGCATTCGCGCTTGCCGTGAACGGTTCAATGAGAAATCCCTCTCCATGAGTCATGTTGCCACCGATATGTCCGGCCGGAATCAGGGTTCCAATAGTCAACGCCAGGCATGCGCGATAGCCAGTTTCATTTCTACGTGCATGCAGGATTGCGCAGAGGGTTGCGCCGACCGCGGTGGCAATACCAAGTCGTTCATGCCACACGAGCATGTCCTC
>NVRO01000049.1 GCA_002400895.1 Planctomycetota bacterium | reverse complement strand
ACTCCGCCCGACTTGCGAGCCGAACCTGCGTCGGCCGATAGTGCTGAAGTTTCTCAATCGGGCGGAGCGACCATTATCGACTTGGAAGACGATGTCGTGATTACACCAGCGTCGATGGAGTCGCCATTGATTGTCCTGCGCACCATTCGAGTGCGGGAAGGTGAGACTCTTTCGGAAATTGCTAAACGCGAGTTGGGTTCAACCAAACATGTCATCACCATTGCCAACTTCAATAATCTCAAGGATATAAACAGCATCAGCCTCGGACAGGAATTGAAGATTCCCGACTTGAGCAAGTCGGGGCAACCGGCCACGGCGTCTGGTGTCAAGACCGGCACCGATTTTGACCAGGAGGTGATTTCTTCCCAGTGGCGAACTTACACCGTTGGCGATGGTGATATCGGCGGCAGAATTTCCCAGAAAATGTACGGTACAACCAAGTACTGGAAGCAAATCATGGAGGCCAATGGAATAGTTGATTCTCGTAGCCTGCGTCCCGGCCAGGTTTTGAGAATACCTCCGCTTTCCACTCTTCCCCGTTAATCTGCCCGCCTGATGAACCCTCTGCGCTTTCTTTTCGTCGGTGGTGGTACTGGAGGCCACTTGACCCCGGCGGTAGGTTTGGCCGAGGCCTTGCGTGCACGCGGTCATCAGACCATGTTCCTGACCAGTGGGCGGGAAGTCGAGCATTCCTACCTGGAGGGCGTCGGCGAGTGCCAATCACTCCGATTAGATGAGAGCAAGTGGCCCAAACCTCTGGCGTTGGGTGGGGCGATGCTGCGCGCTCGCCGAAGTTCGCGCGGGTTTCGTCCCGATGTAGTGGTCAGCTTGGGGGGGTTAAGTGGGTGCGCAGCGATTACTGCAAAACGTGGGCGACCCCTGGTGTTACTTGAAGGTAACCGGGTTGTCGGCAAGGCGGTGAGGCTGATGCAGGGATTTGCCGACAGCACTTTTACCTTGTTTGCGGATACTGCCACCGAGCTTCAAACCGGCTACTTTGTCGGGCCCATCAGTCGCCGCTCCTTGGCTCAGCAGGACAGTGTTTTGTCCCGTACCAAGTTCGGCCTCCCGGTCGACAGCACCGTGCTACTGGTCTGCGGTGGTTCCCAAGGTGCTGCGCAACTGAACGATTTTATCGTTGACCGGGCCGCGGAACTGGCTGGGGCAGGAGTGTCGGTGCTGGCCCTGTGTGGGCTTGGCAAAGCGGAAGCTCTGCGAACAGCGGCAAAGCAATCCGGCTTGTCTGCGGTGGTGTTCGAACACTGTGAAGATATGGGGTCAGCCTATTCTGCTGCCGACTTCGCCCTCTGTCGCGGCGGAGCTTCGACTATTGCCGAACTCTGGTTGCACCGGATGCCGTCGATGATTGTGCCGTATCCCTGGCATCGTGATCGCCAACAGGAACACAATGCCCGTGGCCTTGGTGCTGGTGCGGTAGTGGTCGATGAGTTGGGTGCTCGCGAGTGGCGGCAGCTTCGGAGTTTGCTGACGGTGTCGGCCCAGCGCGAACAAATGCGCGAGGTCCTTGCGGCTGAAGCACCGCGCGATGGCTTGGCGGTGGCGGTGCAACTGCTGGAAGATTTTGCCGTWCAGCAACAGTAGGATTGGCGCAATGTCCATCCCCTCCACGGACGCCTGTTCCGCTCAAACTGCGGGTACTTACACCACCACCGGTGGCGCCATCGGCCAACTCGATGGCTTGAGCCGAGGCGCTCCCCGAACCGCTTTCCTGGCCGGAGTCGGGGGATGTGGAATGCGCGGTCTGGCCAGCTTGCTGCTTGAATGTGGCTGGCAGGTATGGGGGGCTGACAGCAAGGCTGTTGCGCCCGATGACCCCTTGGTATTGGCGGGCTTGCAAGTTCTTCAAGCAGGTCAATCCCCACCAGCAGTCAGCCTGGCGGTGCGTTCGGTGGCGGTTCCTGTCGCCGACCCCCAGTTTGCAATGGCAACCGCCGATGCTCGTAACTCTTTGGTGTATGCCGAATTGCTCGGCGAGATAACTCGGCTGCGAGACTGTTTGGCGGTGGCCGGTTCACATGGAAAAACTACGATTACCGGGTGGATTGCTTATGGGTTGCGAATGGCCGGACGTAATCCCGGCTTTCTTGTCGGCGGTGGGGTGTCCCAGCTTGGTGGTTCTGCGGCCTGGGGGGATTTGCGGGAACCGCTGGTAGCTGAGTCGTGTGAATATGACCGAACTTTCCATCAGCTAAGCCCGCAGTGGGTCGCTTTGTGCAATGTGGATGCGGAGCACCCCGATACCTATCCGGGTGGATATCCGGAAGTAGAGCAGGCCTTTGAGGAATTTCTTGCCAGGATACCAGCTACCGGAACCGTCTTTGCTGGTCCCGAGGCACCGGATTTGAGTGCCTCTACCGTTGCCAGTTGGATCCCGGTTGATCCTCTGGCGGCCGAAGTCCAGGTGGGTTTGGCTGGTGAACACAATCGCCTCAATGGGGCTTTGGTCGCTGCGGTCTTGCGAGGCTTTAGGGTCGAGGAGGACACCATCAGACTGGTGTTAAAGAAGTACCAGGGCGCGAATCGGCGGATGGAGCAGGTTGGGGAGTTGCACGGAGCCGTGGTGTTTAGCGATTACGCTCACCACCCGACGGAAATTGCAGCGACATTGCAAGCCGCCACCGAAATGTGGCCGCAGCGGCGTCTGGTAGCTGTTTTGCAACCCCACCAGGCGCGTCGTTTCGATTGCTTTCGCGAGCAATTTGTCGAGGCTCTCGATGCTGCCAGTGCAGTGTTGTTGCTGCCTATTTTCCGCGCCCGCGACCCCGAAGGATTGAACCCGACAAGTGCCGAGTTGGAAGAGCCTCTGCGGCATCGCCAGCAGCGTGATATTTTCAGTTTTTCCGACCATGCTGCTGCCGCGCAGTGGTTGGCCAGCAATGTCCGAGAGAGCGATATGGTGGTGTGTTTGGGTGCTGGCGACATTGATTCCTTTGCCCGTTCACTGTGCCAACCGTGATGTCTTCGGAAACTCAGATTGAGAAGTATTCCGAGCTGAGTGTGATGCGGCGCAATGTCGCGCTGAGTGGTTTCAGTGCCTTGCGCGTTGGTGGCAATGCCGATTTGTTTTTTGAGCCGGCCAAGCCGGAACATTTCTCAGCATTGCTTTCGGCTTTGCAGGAGGATAACCGTGACTATTTCATTCTGGGAGGCGGCGCCAACGTTTGTCTGCCCGATGAAGGGCTCAGGATTGTGATTCACACCGGCGCAATGCGGCGCATGTTCCGCGAGGATGATTGCATCCGGGTGTGGCCGGGGGTCACTATCCAGCAACTTGTCCGTGCTGCCGGCGAGCTCGGGTTGTCCGGGATGCAAAAACTTGTTGGGGTGCCCGGCAACCTGGGCGGCGCCATTGCAATGAATGCTGGCTCGGCTGAATGGGGCATTTGGGAGTTGGTGGAAGAGGTTACGCTGTGGACAGCGGAAGGTCTTGGTGCGTTTACTCCAGCCGAAATTCAACCTGAATATCGCAATGGGAACTTGGGCGAGCGAGTATTGCTGGAGGCACTATTACGGTTCACCCCGCGGCCGGTCGCGGAAATCAAGTCCGAGCAGGAGGATTTCTTGCGGCGGAAGAACAAGACTCAACCGGTAACCCTGTCAAGTGCAGGTTGCGCATTCGTCAATCCCGACGGTAATAGCGCTGGTCGCTTGATTGAGGAGGCGGGACTCAAGGGATTCAGAATAGGTGGGATTGAAGTCTCCACGCGCCATGCCAACTTCCTGGTTAATGACGGCAGTGCCTGCGCTGCCGATGTGGTGGCAATGCTTACTCACATCGAAGCGGAAGTTCTCGCCTCCTCCGGGATTAAGCTGCAGCGAGAGTTGGTAGTCGTGGGAAGCCAATGACCTTTCAGTGTCGGCTTTGGGTTGTGATTCTGTTCAGCCTGGCCTGCACTGTTAGCCCCGGTGTTAATATTGAATCYGGGCAAAGCCCACTACCTGTGTCCGATCAGTCTTTCGTACCACTCAARCCCGCAGTCCTTGGCCATTCCATCGGTCGCCTCGATGGTGTTGACGAGCACTGTCTGGTGGTTGATGGCCGGGTGGTTCAGGTCGGTAGTTTGGAGGCTTGTGAACGTGCGCTGGCGGATAGTCTGATTGCAAAGTATGGCCGTGGTCACGGCAACATCCAGGTCCCTACCCTGGGGGGCTTGCAGTTGTGGGCAGATGTTTATTGGTATGCAGGTTGGAAAATCCAGGAGCATGTCTACAGCGGTCATTTCCGTCTGTTGGGTCCGCATAATGTTCGTCATGCGTGGGGTACCTGGGAGCAATGTCGTGCCGTCTTTGAACAACTCCGGGTCGAGCGCAAGCTGCCGCCGCCACAATCACACCTGGTGGTACTGTTGCACGGCCTGGGACGCGCCGGCGCATCTTTCAGCAAGATGTCGAAAGCCTTGCAAGCAGATGGCTTCGGTACTGCGAGCTTGATTTATCCCAGTACGCGCAGAAGCTTGGATGAGCATGCTGCGCAATTGACGAATTTGCTGAATCAGTTGGAGGGAGTTGAAAAGGTCTCCTTTGTCACTCACAGTCTTGGTGGTCTGGTAGTGCGCAAGCTGTTGGCGGGCGAATCCGCTAGCTGGACCCGGCGCATCCAGATTGGCCGGGTGTTGATGTTGGCGCCACCCAACCAGGGCTCCAAGGTGGCGGAGACGCTCAAGGATTTCCTGCCTTTTTCATGGCTGACCGGACCGAGTGGCAAGGACGTCAGTGCCAGCGAAGTGGGTGAGGCACAGTTGCCGCCGCCACCATGTGAATTCGCGGTAATCGCCGGCGGGAAGGGGGACGGGGAAGGTTGGAACCCACTATTGGCTGGTGATGACGACGGGGTGATTAGTGTTGATGAAGCCCGCCTGGATGGAGCTTCCCACTTTTTAGTGGTGAAACGTCTACACACCTTCATCATGGTTGCCCCCGRGGTAATCGCTGCGACCRGGCAATTCCTCACCACCGGAGAGATGCAAAGTCCCTAGTGAGAGGTCAAGGYCGCTTATCTGAGCCGGCCGCCCCGCTAGAATCATCATCCTGCGCGGTCCAGGTACGACCGGCGGATTGTGAAAATGTCGCTTCCATTCGAACCTCAAAACGGTCCCGTTACTCTTGAAGCCTTGCGTCACTCAGTTAGCCACATTATGGCCGACGCGGTGCTCAGGCTATTTCCAGAAGGCAAAGTTGCGATTGGTCCACCGATTGACCATGGCTTTTACTATGACTTCGAGTTGCCGCGCGCTTTGTGCGCCGAGGATTTACCGGCGATTGAAGACGAGATGCGCAACATCATCAAGGAAGCGGGCGAGTTCATTCGCTCGACCATGAGTCGCGACGAGGCTGCCGCGTTGTTTGCTGCCAACGGCCAGGACTACAAAGCCGAACTGCTCGATGATATTCCCGAGGACGAGGAGGTCTCTTTCTTCGACCACGGCACCTGGTCAGATTTGTGTGCCGGGCCGCACGTGGAGTCCGCCAAGCAAATCCGCACCGATGGCTTCAAGTTGTTGTCGGTTGCCGGCGCCTACTGGCGAGGAGATTCCGACCGCGCCATGCTCCAGCGTATTTACGGCACCGCGTGGTGGAACAGGAAGGACCTGAAGAAGTACCTGGCCTATCTCGAAGAGGTTGAGAAGCGTGACCACCGCCGTCTGGGTCGGGAATTGGATTTGTTTTCCTTGCACTCCGAATTCGGCGCCGGCCTGGTTTTCTGGCATCCCAAACTTGGACACGTGCGCCGCACCCTGGAGCAGTGGTGGTGGGAGCTCCATCAGCAGGGCGGATACTGGCCGGTCTACACTCCGCATATTGCCGGTGAGGCGGTGTTCGAGAAGTCCGGTCATCTGGAAAACTACGCCGACATGATTTGGGCGCCAATGGATGTGGACGGGCGTCCGCACCGGCTCAAGCCAATGAACTGCCCCGGCCACGTGACTATCTTCAACTCGCGCCGCCACAGTTACCGCGACTTGCCCAAGCGCTTTGCCGAACTCGGCACGGTTTACCGCTACGAGCCTAGTGGTACCTTGCATGGGATGTTGCGGGTGCGCGGCTTTACCCAGGACGACGCTCACATTTTCTGTACTCCAGCTCAACTTGAAGATGAGCTGGTTGATGTGTTGGATCTGGTACACACCATCTTGTCGACATTCGGCTACCAATACACCGCCTATCTGGCGACCCGGCCCGAGAAGTCGCTGGGCACCGATGAAATCTGGGGGCACGCGATTGATGCCCTCAATGGTGCGGCCAAGCGCCGTGAACTGACCTTGGAAGACGATCCCGGTGGGGGAGTTTTCTATGGTCCGAAGATAGACTTCAAACTGCGCGATGCGCTCGGTCGTGAGTGGCAGGGACCTACCGTGCAGGTGGACTTCAACCTGCCGGAGCGTTTCAATCTGCAGTTCAATGACTCGGATAATGAACTCAAGCGCCCGGTGATGGTGCACCGCGCCATCTTCGGTTCGATGGAAAGATTCGTCGGTGGACTGATTGAGCACTTCGCCGCCTGGTTCCCGTTGTGGTTGTGCCCGTTGCCGGTTGCGGTTCTGCCAATCACCGATGAAGAGGAAGCTGCCGCCGCCGCATTGCAGCAGCGGATTCAGGCAGCCGGTTTCAACTGTGTGTTAAAAACCGAGGGCCCGCTGCGCAAGCGCATTCGCGAATCGGAGCTGGATAAGATTCCCTACATGGCAGTGCTCGGAGGACGGGAAGTTGAAGAAAGTTCGGTCAATCTGCGCATTCACGGGGTCAAGGAGCAAGCCACCCTGACCGAAGATGACTTCCTTGCCATGTTGAGCGAGAAGCGCAACTCCAAGTCCTTGGAGTACTAATGTCAACTCCGCGAAGCGTGCTGATAACCGGTGCTACTGCGGGCATTGGTCGCGCCTGCGCCGAAGCCTTCCATGCCGATGGCTGGGAAGTGTGGATTTGTGGGCGTCGCGCCGAGCGCCTGGCAGAGGTGTCAGCCGCTCTCGGAGAGCGCTTGCATACCTTTGAATTGGATGTCCGCGATAACGCCGCAGTCGAACAAGCTCTTGCCGACATTCCGGTGCCTGATGTATTGGTCAACAATGCCGGTCTTTCGCGCGGACTGGAGCCATTGTGGGAGGGCTCGCTCGAAGACTGGAACGAAATGCTCGACACCAATGTCAAGGGGCTGCTCCATGTTTCGCGTGCCCTGATTGCGAGGATGATGGAGAACGGTGGTGGTCATATCATCAATATCGGTTCT
>NVRO01000048.1 GCA_002400895.1 Planctomycetota bacterium | reverse complement strand
AGTTGGTAGAGTAGCTGGCTTTTAACCAGCCTGTCCAAGGTTCAAGTCCTTGTGCCCTCACCAAACACTGGCCGTAGTCGTTGACTGCGGCTATTTTTTTAAGTTGCTTGTTCGCCCGCTACCAAATATCCACGGCGGCATCCTTGGAAACTGCCGCGGTGGCGCATTTCGGATTCAATCAGATGATGAACTTTGGCCCGGGATGGCCATCCGCTCGGTGCCAGGTAGTTTTCAGCGGGATTTTCGGCCACCAGGCGGTGTACCACGATGTTTGGAGGAAGGATTTCCAGAGCATCGGCGACCAGGCTGACGTACTCGTCGGTGGTCAATAAATCGACTTTTCCCTGGCGCCACAGGTGTTCCAGTTTGGTTTTCCGTAGCACCATCAGTTGGTGGAATTTTATTCCGGAACATCCGGCGATGCTGATTTCTTCGACTTGTCGCTGTAGCCCGTTTTTTGCTTCTCCCGGCAATCCGCAAATAGTGTGGGCGATAATGGAAATCCCGTGCTCGCGGGCAAGTTCGCACGCACGATGAAAGCTGCGCAGGCTGTCATGGCGACCAATCAACTTCTGCACCCGGTCATCGGCAGTTTCCAATCCGAATTCGACCCATACCTCGGAGAAGCGGTCCCGATAGGACCCCAATAAGGCGGCCGCCTCGGGGCTGAAGCAGTCGGGGCGGGTACCGACACTGACTACCGGAGCGGTCTCGCTATACGGAGCCATTGTTTCCAAGGCCCGAGCCAGTGGTAATAAATCGGGATAGGTATTCGAATACGACTGGAAATAAATAATCGCGCCGCCGGTGTCATCACTGCGTTGAATCCGCTTCAGTTGCTCCTGCCATTGCTCCAGCAGGGGGCGACGTTGTTTCATCGCCCCGGTTCCGGAGCCATCAAGGTCGCAGTAAATGCAACCGCCGTATCCGGACTCGCCATCGCGATTGGGACAGGTCAATCCGAGGTCGAGCATGACCCGGCGCAAGCGGTGGCCATACCTTGCTTTCAAGTCTGGACCAAGGGTGTTGACCGGGGTGTCGGAGGTTAGCATCTGCAGTGATTCTAATCATGACCGCCCCTCGTCCCATTCCCGTGGTAATTGGCACTGCCGGTCACATTGACCATGGCAAGTCGGCCCTGGTTTATGCGCTGACCGGTGAACATCCCGATCGCTGGGAGGAGGAGAAGCGCCGAGGCATCACCATAGATTTGGGTTATGCGCAGATTAATTACGAGGACGGTCTGGAAATCGGTTTCGTGGATGTGCCCGGGCACGAAAAGTTGGTGCGCAAAATGGTCGCCGGGGCTACCGGCATGGGTGCGGTGATGTTGGTGGTGGCCTGCGACGACGGGGTGATGCCGCAAACCCGGGAGCATTTCCAGGTCTTGCAGATGTTGGGGATAGAGCGCGGTTTGATTGTGCTCAGCAAGACCGACCTCGTCGATGACGACACCTTGTTGCTGGCGCGGGCCGATGTCGAAGAGTTGATTGCAAATACCACCTGGGCCGAAGTCGACATCCTCGAGGTGAGTGCTCACCGCGGTGATGGACTCGAGGAGTTGCGCAACGCGCTGCGCGAACTGGCGCTTGCTGCGCGTAGTGAAGTTGACAATTTGTACGCATTTCGGTTGCCGATTCAACGCTCATTTGCCCTCCACGGTGCAGGAACTGTCGCCACCGGGGTCTGTTCCAGCGGTAGTTTGCAGGAGGGGGAAGTAGTTGAAGTAATGCCGAAAGCTAAAACCAGCCGGGTGCGGCGGGTACAAGTCCATGGTCGTTCTGCCGGCCAAGCCCTGCCCGGCCTGCGCACCGCGCTCAACTTGCCGGAGTTCGAGGCGCAGGACTGTCCGCGCGGCGCGGTGTTGGCAACTCCCGGAAGTGTTCGTGCCGGAGCCCTGGCACGGATAATGGTGGAACCACTAACTGACGCTCCGCCCCTCGAGCATGGTGCTGAAATCCAGTTTCTGGCCGGCACCGCTGCCGTCAACGGCAGAGTTTGGCTTCCACCTGCGGGGTTGCTGGGTGCATTTGACGGTGAGCGACCATGGATTGCGGATATTGAATTGGATGAAGAACTCGCCCTTATTCCCGGTCAACGGCTGGTTCTGCGCCGCCCTTCTCCGGCCGCCAATCAAGCCTCCGGTCGTTTCTTGAGTTTCGGACTGCAACGATTGCGCCGTCGCGACCAGCAGCAACGTGACTTGTTGCTGGCTCTGGCGAGCAGTCTTGACCAGCCGGATGACTTGCTGGTGAGGATGCTCGAGGTCCTGGGGGAGGCAGTCTCGGTTGCGGCCTTGGCGCGGGAACTTGGATGGAATGAAGCCGCCGCCACCACCATGCTGCAAGCTGCTGTTTCGCGGGGAACAGTACGCAAGGTAGGTGGGAGTAAATGGACTGCCGCTGGCAGGATTGGGGCGCTGGGGCGTGATGTGGCTGCGGCAATATCGGGTTGGCGGCGCCAGAATCCTCACCGCATGCGCATTCCACTTACCGATTTGCGTGACCGTTTGGGCAAGAAGAAGTCCCAGGCTCTGGTCGAGTTGGATGACGCCGACCTGGAACAAGTCGGTTTGCGCAAGTTGGCCGGCACCGACTGGCAACTGCTCGACGCGGAAATCGATTCCGAGTTCGCTGAGGTCGCCGCCCGGGTCTTGACCGCTCTGGCTGCAGGTGGTCTGGCGCCGCTGGCCAATGAGGAATTGGCTGGCGCCAGTGGGGTTGAGCCGCAACAGCTGCCCCCGGCTCTGGAATACCTTCAGGACACCGATCAGCTTGTGCGCATCAGTGGAGGGATGTTGTTCGCCCGCACCGCGGTCGAGGATTTGCGCAATCTGGTGGTCACCCAGTTGCAGCAAGGCGACCTGGATATTCCCGGATTGCGCGACCGTTTCAATACCACTCGTAAATTCCTGATGCCCCTGCTGGAACATCTGGATGCCCGCGGGGTAACTGAACGCCGGGGCGGGAACCGCTTGTTGCGCAATGCACAAGCGCCACTTTAAGCAGTCAGCTCCAGCTGGCGATGCTCCGGCGGGCAACTTCAATCCGCTCCGGGGTGCTCACTTCACACCACTGGCCGTGGTGGATAAGGGCGCGCACTTTTTCCCCATCCCGGATTGCCGGCAGCATTCCGTCACGAACCAGGCARGGTGGTGACTGMTTGGTGGCTTGGCGTAAATGCTCAACCCAAAGTGGGGAGGGYCGACAGATTCCGGTAAAAACCCCACTCTTTTCGACTGCGCTGGTGCCCCTGGCTAACAATTCACAAAGTTCTCCATGGGCGTAGCTGAAGCCGCCGAACAGACTCAAATCACTGTGCGGATGAAGCACCACGCAGGGGGCGGGTGCGTTCAGTGCGGTGGCGAAATCTAGATCGGTGAAGACCTTGGCGTTGACCACCAAATCAGGCAGACAATCACGCTCGTCCACGGCGATCAGAGTGCCGCCGGTGCCGAGCAGGGTTTCCTCCTCGATGAACTTCAGTTCCAGGCCGGGTGGGGCGCAGCGTTCAGCTTCCCTGCGAACCTGATGAGGGCGAAAATGCAGATTGATCCAGACCCGATTGATGCCGGCGGCGTGGAGGCGGGGCAGCAGGAAGCCGAGTGGAGTGGTGTCGCCAACAGGTACGCAGGCTTTGGCCCACTGCTCACGCATTTCACCCATACGAGTGGCCTTACCCGCGGCCAACACCAGGGCCGATTTCATAACAGCAATTGACGCCAGGCGCGGGCTTCAGTTTGCCATTTTTTACCGACTTTAAAACCATCCTGCTCGAGGCTCGTGGGGTCCAGCAGGTGGCGGAAATGTTCCATCGCGCGTCCAGCCGGTTCCTCGTAGTCGTCGCGTCCGTTCGCAATCAACTTGCCGAAAGTGCCGAGTGCCTTGATTACTCTTTGCAGCGCCGAGAACAGGAATCGGTGGTGCAGTTCACTACCGCTCAGGCCGAAGTCGTTACCAAGTTGCTCAATGCTTCCGCGCAACAGAGCCCGGCAATCCGGCGGAATCTCAAGATAGGCGTCGGTCCACAAGGAGGCCAGGTCGTAGAAGACCGGCCCGGTACGCAAATCCTGGTGGTCAATCAGAGCAATCCCGCCTTCCTTGGGAAGCAGGACGTTGCGGGAATGAAAGTCACGGTGCTGGGTAGCCCTTGGCCCCGCACTGGCGAGCAGGGCCAAGCGGGTACACAGAAGTTGGAGCTGCTCCGGGTCCACCGTGCTGAGCCGGGGAATCAGCCAATGCTCGCAACTAAGCCAGAGTTCCCTTTCGAATAATTCGCCGTCAAGTGCCAACTTGGCATTGGGGTGATCGCCGGGTAACTCTCGCAAGCCGAATCGTTGCCAGGTGCCCAGCAGGAAGCGGTAGTTCTGTGCACTCGGCTGGTGGCAGAGGTGGATGTCGCCGAGGTCTTCAACCCAATAACCGTCAGCGGTGTCGGCGCCGATTTCGGGGACTCTGACCCCGCATTGGTGCAGCCAGTCGGTGGTAGCACGGGGCGGCGGCCCCAGCGACTTGACTTCCAGCCAACCGTTTACCTCAACAGGTCGGAAGTAGCGGCGATCACCAGCTTCAGGTGTTAATGCTTCCACTAATGCAGAATAGGGTGGCGGTGTTGTGCGCAAAAATCAGCAACGTGGCCCAGTTCGCGTTTGAGCAGGGCGGGGATGTCGTCTTCGCCGCGACTGAAATCCCGTAGTTCCAAGGCACCGAGGCCGTTGAAGTTGGCGGTGGTGAGTAGGTCAAATACTCCATCCCACGGAATCGATCCCTGTCCGGGTGCATGGTGGGAATCAGAACTGCCATCATTGTCGTGGACGTGCAAATGGCACAAGCGCGGGAGGGCATCACCAAGTTCGGCGAGGATATCGCCTTCAACATGGGCATGGCCGAGGTCGAGGCAAATCCCGGCAGTGTGGTGGGGGTCGACTTCATCGAGTAATTTGACCAACTCGCCACAGCGGGTTCCGTCGGAAATAATGTTTTCAAGCAGTAATTGCACCCCGGTCTCCTTGGCAATCGGCAACAGAGCATCGACTGCTTCGCGCGCCAACTGAGCGCGGTCACCGCTCCAGTCATCTCCGGGCCAACCCAAATGTAATACCCCGACTCCGGCACCCAAGGTGGCGGCAGCCCGAAACCCCTCTGCCGCGGCTTCGATTGCGGTTTGCCGCGCCTTTTTCTCCTGGTCAATAACCGACCATTTGTGTCCATGGTTCATGAGCTCGGTGACCGAGGGATAAAACGGCAGGTGGACACTGCCCGCGCGCAACCCGTGTCCGGCCAAACGGCGGCGGAACTGCTCACACCCGCGTTGTGAGCGCCACGGGACATGGGGTTCGGCCAGCCACACTTCCACCGTGCGGTAGCCGGCCGCCGCCATCGCTGCCAGCGACTGGTCCTGCATCCGGTGGTAGACCAGGAGGTGGGTGGAGAGGCTTAGTTCCATGTCGAGGCAATCAGCGTATCCGCGCCACCACCAGGCGTTATCCTATTAACCATGCTGACTTCGTTCATGCTACTGGCGGTTTTGCTGCCCGCTCCGAGCGCTGTACTTGCGTCTGCAGTTGCCATGCCCGCAACTCTTGCGGCACCGATTCAACAGGATGAGACGGTGCGGGATTTTCGCAAGTATTTCCGCAGGGCCAAGGACACCTGGGAACGGGTGGAGTACATCCAGGCGCTCAAGGGCATCGAAGATCCCAAAGTTGCCCAGTTGTTGCTCCCCATTACCCACGACGAAGATAGCGCGGTAGCGGCCGCCGCGGTTGAAGTGCTGGCCGCATTGCCGACCGCGGCCAGCCGCGCGGGATTGTTGTTGGTGGTTGAAAAGGGCAAGCCGAAGGATGATTTGCCGATTGTCCTGCAGGCGGCCGGTGTGGGGCCATGGCCGGAGTTTGCCGAGTTGACCCGTGCACATCTAAGCAACAAGAATCCGGAATCACGGCTGTGGGCGACGGTTGCCGCTGGAAGATTCGGCGACACCGTGGCCTTGCCGACTCTTGCCGACATTGCGTTTAATGACAAGCTTGCTGTTTGTCGGGTGGCCGCCATCGAAGCCATCGTGCTGCTCGGGGTCGGCTTTGAAGAAGTGGTTGGTCCGGCGTTGGTCGCCTGCCTCGATGCCGATGAGTTGGCGGTACAGTCTGCGGCCTGTGTGGCCTTGCGCACTATTCGTGTGCGCGCGGCGATTGCTCCCTTGGTCGATTTGCTCGAGCATGGTGAAGGTCGCATCCTCAGTGATGTTTATCCCACCTTGATTGAGCTGACCGATTTGCAATATCTGGACAATCCAAAGATATGGCGAAGCTGGTGGTCGCGTGCCGAGGAAAGTTACAAGTTGCTGAGCAGTGCGGAAATCAAATCGCGGCGGGCTGCCCGCGCCAAGACCAATGAAATCTACGTGCCGTCGCGCCAGGCCGCCACTTTTGCCGGGGTGGCTACACCCAGCCACAGCATGGTCTTTGTGATTGATGTCTCCGGTTCGATGGAGCAGTACGTAGTTGACCGCGAGGTTTTTCGCAAGCTCGGCTTCACCCGCTTTGAGAAAATTGAAGTTGTGCGCAGGGAGGTTATCTCCGCAATCGAGAGCCTGGAATCCTACGTCAAGTTCAACATCATCGCCTTTGCCTCCGATACCAGGCATTGGCGCAAGAAATTGAGTTCGGCTAATTCCCTCAACAAACGCAGCGCCCTTGATTTCGTGCGAAAACTCAAGCCGATTGGTGGCGCCAGCTCCGGGGCAATGGCGGCAGCTGGCCTGGTCGGCTCGGCCGGGGTACAAAAAGGTCGAACCAATACCTTCGGCGCTCTGTGTGAAGCCCTCGGCTATGACCCCGCGATGTCGATGGGAGTCGGTAATCCGGTTTCAGGTTCGGTAAAATCATCAGTAGATACGGTGTTTTTCCTCTCTGATGGCATCCCAAGTGAGGGCCTTCTGGTCGACCCGGACGATATCCTGAATGCCATCACCGAACTTAACCGTTTCCGTCGGGTGGTCATACACACCGTCGCAATCGGTGATTTCCAGAAAGATTTCATGATTGATTTGGCGCGCCAAAATGGTGGCCAATACCGTGATTTGGGCCGATAAACTATATTACTGAGGTATACTTGACCCGGCTGGGGAAAGCATGGACAATGCCGCCCGTAACGGGGCGTGGCTCAGCCTGGTAGAGCGCTGCGTTCGGGACGCAGAGGCCGGAGGTTCAAATCCTCTCGCCCCGACCATAGACCCTTCCCGTTTTTCTGTCCGCCATATGGCCGTGTACAGATGACAATCCGGAACTTTCGAGTCCGGTGCATTTCTCCTCCAGATGGAGGTTACATTGAGCGAAGACAAGAGCCCCAAATCGGACTCGGAAACTAGCCGCCGCCGCCGCCGGAATCGCCGGCCGGCTGCCGACAGCAAGTCCCCCGAGTTGATCGC
>NVRO01000047.1 GCA_002400895.1 Planctomycetota bacterium | reverse complement strand
TCAGTGAAGTTTCGCCGAAGTTCTTGAACTCCAGTAGTTCCGGTTCGGAGTGGGATACCAGATCGCCGAGAGTCCGGATATCCATGTTCGCGAGGCAGTTGCGGGCACGCACGGACAGCTCGAAGTCTGAAATCGGAGTGCGCAGGACTTGCATCAGGCGATCCTCCTTGCGTTCGAGGTCCTCATCGTAGAACATGTCGAGAGATTCGTGTGAGTCGCGGTAGTAGAGCCGCGCCAAGCGGTGATTGGGCTCTCCGCGGAGGACCGCACCAAAGCAGCCACAGGCCTTTTCGAACTGATTTTGATCTTCGTATATCAGCCCCAGGTTGACCAGCACCGGTGACGGGATTGGGCGTCGCTCGAGCAGCGCTTCGTAATGACGCTTCGCATCATCGGTATTGCCATGGAGGTCGCAGCGGAAGGCGAGACGGAAGCGCGACATGTAGTGGCTAGGGTCTGCGGATAGAATTTCTTCGTAGAGGTCGCAAGCTTCCYGAGTWTTGCCTTCGATTTCCAGCAAGCGTGCTTTGAAGTAACTGGAGTCAGCAACTCCGAGACTGGCTTTGCCAACGGCAGTRGCAAGTTCCTCGTGGGCGGAGGCAGCGTCCAGTGCCATCAATGCGCTGGTGGCAAGGACCTGGTCGTTGGAGTTGGCGAGACCCTGCAGCGCTTCTTTGGCATCCTGGTAGTGACCAAGTTCGTAAGCGGAGTTGCCGCGAATAAAACATGCAAGCTCGTCGTCACCGTCCACCAGGTTGAGGGCTTTTTCATACTCGCCACAAACCCAACTCCCGGAGGCCGCCGGGCCTCTATTGCCGCCGGCGCGAGCTTCGCGCACGGCATCTTGGAATTTGGTGGCGGTGGATGAATCCGCGAGCAGCGAGTTGCGGGCCTCAAGCAGGGCGGATGGGGTGGCCGGCGGAGCGGCGAAGAAAGCAGCAGGAGTTGAGTTTGCGGACACGTTGTATTGAAGTGTTCGTTTCCGGATTTAAGGGGAGTAGGTGCCGGAAGGATTGAATATCCTAGTTCTTCCGGCGTGGAATCGTCAAACTGGATGGTCGATGGACTGTTTCCAGATAACCGGGGGTGTTCCCCTGACCGGGGTGGTGACCGCCTCAGGCTCTAAAAATGCCGGCCTGCCGTTGATGGCGGCGAGTTTGTTGTGTAGCGGCCAGACCCGACTATTGCGCACACCGCGGTTGCGTGACACCGAAACCATGGCCCAGGTGCTCGTCAGTCTCGGGCTTGAATGCTCTTGGAATGGAGGCACCATGGAGATTCAGGGTGGCGGCGGCGGTGGGCCCATTGAGGCTTCTTACCAGTTGGTGCGGAGGATGCGGGCCTCGGTATGCGTGCTCGGGCCGCTTTTGGCAGCCCGCGGGCAGGCAATCGTTGCTCTCCCCGGTGGGTGTGTTTTCGGTCAGCGGCCGATTGATTTGCACTTGCGGGCAATGGAGGCTTTCGGAGCCGAAATCGAGGTTGTTCATGGGGCGGTTTATGCCAAGTCGCCACCATCCGGGCTGCACCCTGCAGAGGTTGATTTATTGGGACCGCAGGGGACTACGGTGTTGGGAACAGCCAACGCGATGATGGCGGCAGCCGGCATCGATGGGCGCAGCATCTTACGCAACGTTGCTTGCGAGCCGGAATTGCTGGCTCTGGCCAAATTCCTGGTTGCCGCCGGAGCAAGCATCGAGGGGCTTGGCGGCACCGACCTCGAAGTGATTGGGACCACCACCCTCAAGGGAGTCGACTATGAGGTGCCGTCAGATCGGATTGAGGCTGGGACCCTGCTCCTGGCGGGGGCAATAACTCGGGGTGAGGTGCGGGTCGAAGATTGCCAACCGAGCGACAACCTCGCATTATTGGAGTCCTTAACTGATTGTGGGGTTGAAGTCGAGCAGGGGCCGGATTGGGTGGGTCTGCGGGCGGTAGGGGATTTGCGGGCAAAAAGTGTTCGCACCGCCCCTTACCCCGCATTCCCCACCGACTTGCAAGCACAGTGGATGGCATTTGCACTTACCTGTGAAGGCCGATGTCAGGTCGTTGATACGGTTTATCCCGAGCGTTTCATGCACGTTGATGAACTTAATCGGCTCGGGGCCGGAATTCGCCGCCAAGGCGCCGAGGCTTTCTTGAGTGGCCCTATTCTTCTTTCCGGTGCTCCGGTGCTGGCTTCAGATTTGCGCGCCAGCGCTGCCCTGGTGCTGGCCGGAATGGCGGCAAGCGGGAATACTACGGTGCGGCGGGTTTACCACTTGGACCGTGGCTATGAAAAACTCGAAGTAAAGTTGCAGCAACTTGGCGCCCGGGTAAAGCGGTGCGTGGACGAACAGTCTCCCTGAGGGGTAGAATAGCCCGCTTAGCCTCGTGCCTTGCACCCGGTAATGCTTGAAAACCTAACCCAATCCTTTGGCCGGGTCATCGATCGCTTTCGCGGTCCCGGCAAACTTTCTGAAGCTGAAGTTCAGGATGCCTTGCGTGCTGTCCGCCGTGCCTTGCTTGAAGCAGACGTCCATTTCAAGGTGGCCAAGGACTTCACCAAGCGGGTTGGGGTGGCTTTGGCGGGTGACGACAAATTAGGTGGCGGAGTTAGCGGGGCACAGCAAGCGATTCATGCATTCCACCATGAATTGGCCGGAATGATGAAATCCGAGGTACCTGCCCTTCCCGCCAACCCGGGTCATCCGATGGTGTTGTTGTTGGCCGGATTACAGGGGGCAGGTAAGACCACCACCGCCGCCAAGTTGGCGGTTTGGTTGCGCAAACGCAAAAACGCAAAAGTTTTGCTGGCAGCTTGTGATTTGCAACGCCCGGCGGCGGTAGAACAACTCCAGACATTGGGACGCCAACTTGATGTTGATGTCCATGCCCAGATGCCGCGGCCAGGCTTGACTCCCCAACAAGTTGCCGCGGATGCCCTGGCCCAAGCTCGCAGCGGTCGGTTCGACGTGTTAATTGTCGATTCGGCCGGACGCCTGCACATCGATGTGGATTTGATGGATGAAATCAGCGGGGTCGCAACTGCGGTTGAGCCCGACGCTACCTATCTGGTTCTCGACGCCATGACCGGCCAGGATGCCGTCGAGTCGGCTACCGCCTTTGCTGCCCAACTTGACCTTCACGGGCTGATTCTGACCAAAATGGATGGTGATGCCCGCGGCGGGGCGGCCCTATCGGTACGTGAGGTGACCGGGAAGCCGGTCTGTTTCCTCGGTGTCGGCGAGACCCCTGGCGATCTTGAGGAATTCGACGCCGAGCGGCTGGCTGGGCGTATTTTGGACATGGGGGACGTGGTTGGACTGGTTGAAAGTGTCCAGGATGCGGTCACCGAAGAGCAGGGAGTCGAGGACTACGCCCGCATGATGCAGGGCCGTTTGAGCATGAACGACTTGTTGGCGCAGTTCAAAATGATCAGAAAAATGGGTTCTTTGAAGAAGGTGGTGGGCATGATGCCAGGAATGGGTAAAATGTCCGGCCTTCTTGACCAGGTTGACGATCGTCAATTTGGTCGTATAGAAGCAATTGTTCTGTCCATGACTGTACTCGAGCGCATCCACCCGGAAGTAATCGACGGCAGTCGGCGCAAACGAATTGCCCGCGGTTGTGGGCAGGAAGTTAGTGCCGTAAACCAACTTCTGCGCTCTTTTCGGGAGATGCAGAAACAAATGAAATCCGTTGGCCGGATGCTCGGTGGTGGTCGTTCCAAAAAACGGCTGCTCAAGCAATTCGGACGCTCAAGCGGAATCAAAAACCTTCCCGGCGGGTTTCCCCGTCGTTAACCAGAAAACCAACAATACCAGCCAGTATGGCAGTAGCCCTTCGACTCAAGCGCATCGGTCGCCGCAATCGGCCGTGCTACCGCATTTGTGTAATGGACACCAGAACCCGCCGCGATGGCCGCGCCATCGAGGAACTCGGTTTCTATGATCCGGTAGTTGCCGCTGATAAGGAATCCAATTTCGAGCTCAACGAAGAACGTGCCAAGTACTGGTTATCAGTCGGCGCTCAGCCGAGTGAAACCGTTGCTTCTCTGCTCAAGCGCAAAGGCGTGAAACTTCCCGTCAAGAGCAAGAAAAAGGCCCGTAAATCCGCCAGTTGATTGCTTAGATGGCCGGTTCCAACACCGACAAATCAGCCCGCCTCGACTCTTTTGTCAAAAAGATAAAACGGGATGTATTGCAGATTGGTCCACCCCCGGAGGGGTGGAACGTTCTGGAGCGAATGATGTCAGTTGTGCTGCAACTGGATGAACCATTGGTGCGCGGCGAGGCAACGGTAACCGTGCTCAGTAATTTCTTCAGCAATTGGAATGAAGTCCGCGTGGTTCGTTCCTTTGAGTTGCGAGATTTGTTCTCGCGCAAGCGAATCAGCAAGGGTGCTGAGCGATCCGAACTTGTTCAGCAGTATTTGCGCCGGGTGTTTGGCATGCAAAACCACCTTGAGCTTGACTGGATGCTTGACGCCACCAGTGAGCGTCGGCAAAAATTGCTGGACGCAATGACGATGGTGCCCGACCACCTCGGGCCGATTCTCGATATTGATGCTCTGGAAGAAGGTGACAAATTGCCGGTCGGTCCGGAGATGAAACTTCTTTGTGCGCGTCTCGGCCTGGTGAAGACCAATCCGAAGGAGTCGGTGGTGCGGGAGATAATTGACCCGCTCATGAAGGAAGATTGTATCTATCACAACTATGTTGCCATGCGCCTGCTCAGTTGCTTCGGCTGCAAGGCACCGAAGAGTCCGTCGGCAATCCTGCTGCTTGAGGCTTGGGCAGACCGGGCTGCTCGTCCCAGCAAGAGTTTTGATGCCTTGCTGACCGGGATTGGTTTCCCGGAACCGTCGGTTGCCGCCAAGAAGCATGCAGCCAAGAAGAAAGCAACCAAGAAGTCCGCCGGTAAAAGCTGAGGCTTGCCTTGACTGCTGCTCAGTTTGTCCTGGCGAGCACCTCACCGCGGCGAATGCAGCTCCTGCGCGGCGCAGGATTCAACTTCGAGCAAATAGATCCTGGTGACGAAGGCCTGGTTGATTGCACCGAAGTCAATGAGATTGTGTCTGCATTGGCCACTCGCAAGGCCCTGGCCGGACTCCAACAGATGCCGCCAGCCTCTACCCTCGGAGTTTTAGGTGCAGACACCTTGGTGGTAGTCGATGGCATAGTTCTTGCCAAGCCCACCGACCGTAACCACGCCGGGGAAATGCTGAGTCTGTTAAGCGGTCGCAGCCACCAGGTGTGGACCGGGGCGGCCTTGGTTTTCGCTGATGGCAGGCGCTTCATTCGCGCCGACTGCTCGGAAGTTGAGTTCATGGTATTCCCCGAGCAATCCCTGCGGCAATACCTGGACGGTGASGAATGGCACGATAAGGCMGGTGCCTACGGAATCCAGGGCTGGGCSGGAAACTGGGCGCGGCTCAAGACCGGCAGCTTTGAAAATGTGATCGGAATCGACCCTGAGGCGGTTTCTGAACTATTGGCCCGGTCTGGCTCTTGCCTGCCGCGTTCTAGTTAGTACAATGACCGGTTCAGCGGGGACGTAAACCCCGTTAGTTAAGATGAAGGAAGGAATACACCCGAAGTATGTCGACTGCCAGGTTCAGTGTGGTTGCGGCAACGAGTTTGTAACCCGTGGCACCATGGCAGAGGTTCAAGTTGAAATCTGCTCCAAGTGCCACCCCCATTACACCGGCAAACAAAAGTTTGTTGATGCTGCTGGTCGTGTCGATCGCTACAACAAGCGTTACCCTTCCAAGAAGGCTTAGCTGATGTCGGCCGCCCTTTCCCCAAGCGGGGGTAAGGCATGAGTCTGGCAGATATTTTGYCCGYACGCATGGCTCCMTTGGAGGAGCGCTATGGACAACTACAAGAAGCGGTAGCCGACCCGGCGCGGGCTGGAACTGCAGAATATCCGAGTTTACTTCGCGAACTTGGTTCGTTGGAGAAAGCGATGGCCCCATGGCGGGAATACACCAGCCTGGCAAAGGAACTTGAGGAGACCAAGGAACTTGCCGCCTCGGACGACAAGGAAATGGCGGATCAGGCCGCGGAAGATCTGCCCGCTCTGGAGAGTCGCTTCAGTGAGCTGGAAGCGCAAATCCTTGACCGCGCGCTCGAAGATGACAATGACGGCGACCGACCGGCTATTGTTGAGATTCGCGCCGGTGCTGGTGGTGACGAAGCCGGACTATTTGTCGGCGACTTGTTCGAGGTCTATACCCGCTTCGCCGGACTCAGCGGTTGGAAAGTGGACGTTATCGACAGCAATGAATCCGACCAGGGCGGGTTCAAGGAAATAAGTTTCAAGGTAAGTGGGGACGATGCATTTCGTCGACTTCGGCTTGAAAGTGGCGGTCACCGGGTGCAACGTGTACCGAAAACAGAAACCCAAGGTCGCATTCACACTTCCGCTGCCACCGTTGCAGTATTACCCGAAGTCGAGGAAATCGACTTCGAACTCAAGCCGGAAGACCTGGAGTTTCAGGTGATGCGCTCCTCCGGACCCGGAGGCCAGCATGTCAACAAGACCTCGTCTGCGGTGCGGGTGATTCATATTCCCACCGGCGAACAGGTCAAATGCCAGGAGAGCAAACAGCAAGGGCAAAACCGTGAGCGCGCGCTGGAGCTACTACGGGCTCGCCTTTACGGACGCGAGAAGGCCAAGCGCGATGCTAAACGGGCCGGTGTGCGGAAAGCGCAAATAGGAAGCGGAGACCGTTCTGAGCGGGTTCGCACCTACAATTGGCCCCAGAACCGTGTCACCGACCATCGCCTCGGGCTTAACTTTAGCCTGGAACGAGTGCTTGAAGGTCGGATTGAAGATATTGTTTCCGCCCTGCTTGTCGCTGACCGCGAGGCCAAACTGGCCGCCCTCTGAAACGGCCAATCCCTTAGTACTGCCAATTCCCCCAAATGAGTTTAGACAACGACGAAATAATTGACCTTGGTGCCGACTTTGAAGTGATTGAAGATCTTGGAGATGACTTTGAAGTTGTCGAAGAGTCCGCAGTTGGCACTTCCAAAGCCCATCTCCCCGGTGATACCGGTGCTGAAGCACAGGCCCCTGCCAATGGTAGAGCGCCAATCTCGAGTACCCTTAGCTGGCAAGGATTTGGCCTGGTTATCGCATTGTGCGGGTTGTTGGGACCATGGGGCGAAGCGTCGATGTCGGCACTGCTTCAAGGTCTTGCGATAGCTGCTGCCTTGTGGCAATTACTAACTCATGGACTTGGTGCGGTCCAGCCAACTGCTCTGGGAGCAAAACCGATTGCCGGTGCATTGGTGGCGATTGCTGGTGCTGCAGGAGTGGTCATGAATTCTGGAGAGTTAGGCCCAATCCTGACTTTGGTCGGCGGTCTGTTGGCTCTGGCTGCGCCCCAGCTGGGCGCCAAAAAGGATGCCAAGCTGTCGCTTCCTGCACCGCGCCAACTGGATGC
>NVRO01000046.1 GCA_002400895.1 Planctomycetota bacterium | reverse complement strand
GTCTGCCGATTCCGCCACTCCGGCTATTTTGAAAGGGAGAGTCCCTTCAAATAATATTAACGGCGCCTCAGAAGGAGCCCGTTACAGCCGCATTCTAAGGTAGCCTGAGGACTGTCGGCAAGGTCTGATGCGTCGTAGCAAAGTCCAGGTTCAATTTCAGCCAACCCGGGGGATGAGAAATTGAAAGCAGCATTACACCCATCCAGCCATTTCCTCGAGCGGAGGTCCAATGCCTTTCGTGAGGTCAGGATGGAGTCAGCACCGGATTGGTTCTTGACCGGCGCAAACTCCTCACTGCGGTCACACATTTGCACAACTGCTTTGGTTGCTCGGGGAAGTGCATCAAAAACAAAGGTTTCAAATTTGACGCCCGCCCGCAGAACGGCATCCAGCCCCCCATCTAGCGCTACCACCTGTTTATGAGCCAGGTGCAGTTCCAGGGGTTTGTCGGCGCAAGATTCAGCGAAGTCCAGATTAAATGAATGAATGGCAATATTTCCTGCACGGAACCTCAAACCACCGTCACCATCTCGCTCAGCGGCAAGGTCGGGTGACAAATCGGAGTATTCGATGCATTTGGTCTTGCCATCCACCTGTGCAACCAGGCCAACCTTCTCCTCGGGGTTGGTTTTAGCAATTACCTTGACTGACATTTGGGCACCTTGCAATAGGTGATGCCCCAGCAGACAGGGGTCTCCCATTCTCACCAGGGGATTGTCCACTTGGCAGTAGAAAAGCAAGTCAACGCCATTGCGGCGCAACAAGTCAAAGGTTCCGGAATTGGCAAGAGCGGCATAGAATCCGCCATGTCCGTCGGGGTTACGAAATAGACGTTCGGGTGAGGACAACAAGAATTGGCCATCAGGGCTTAGGGCAGGCAGGGTTCCCTGACAGACGAAGTGAACGGTTTGCGAGCCCAACCCGAACCAGTTGCGGCGCTGAAAAAAGCGAGCAGTATCAGAATGGTTGCCGGGACTAGTTTGAATAATCCACGGGAGTTCTGCCGCGGTAATCTGGCGCAGGCGGGAAACCTGGCCGGCCATTATTTGAAACAGGCTGGCTCCGGTATTGGAACCTAGTGGGAAAGCACCCTTTGGGCCATCAATTCCGAGGCGGGATGCCTGCCCACCGGCAACCGTGCAGAGTGCGACGCGACCAGCACCGAGTGCCTCCAGGCCAGCGGCACGGGCGGCACGTGTGGCCTCACAATCGATCGTAGATTCAGCAGTTAGTGAAGGAGGGCTGAGGATTCCATCGGTTTGCCCTGGTCCGCCAACTAAGGCCTCACGCTGGGCGTCGAGGATATCCCAATCGATGGTTGACAGGTCCTGCCCCAAGAGGTGAAGAGCGTCCTCCCCTACTTGGCTGGCAGGTTCCAGCACCGATTCCATCTCTCGCTGACGTAAGTGAGCAATTACGTCGGAGTTGAGCTGCGACTCGGGCATGCTTCTATCAGTCTTCAATCTTGCCGAGAGCTTCTTCAAACAGCTCGACCAGCAAGTCGAGTTTGCGCTCCATAATCAGCTGACGACGGTTAATCTTTTCGACTATCGGCGGCAGCAAAGCTTCCAAAGTGTAATTATTGATCATATTGATGATCTCTGCTCGGGAGGCATCCGGGAGCTTATGGAAGTGGTAATGGTAGGCGTTGTCGAGAGTGTCTGCGGAGAGGTGCAGCGCATCACGGGTGATGGCTTCCAATTCCTTGGTGTCGTGCTCGACTTTGAATACTTCTCGGCGGAAAGTACGGATGGCTTCGGCGAACTTCTGTTTCACGTGGATGCGGTCCGGGTGGCACCCGGAGTTTGAGCCTATTGGTAGCGGCGGAAGGCGAGACTTACATTATGACCACCAAATCCAAACGAGTTGGACAGAGCGCCATAAAATTCACCTTTGCGGCTGTTTTCGGGAATGTAGTCGAGATCACAACCGTTGTCACGGTCCGGATTCTCAAGGTTTTTGGTGCCGTGCAAGATGCCTTGATGCAGAGAGAGTGCGCAAACTACGGCTTCAACCGCTGACGCACCTCCGAGCAGATGGCCAATCATCGACTTGCTGGAGGATACGGCAATTTTATCGACGTGTTTACCTAGAGCAGTGCGCAGAGCACCGGACTCCATCTGGTCATTAAGTTGGGTAGAAGTTCCGTGGGCGTTGACATAGTCAACTTCCTCCGCCTTCATGTTGGCGTCCGCAAGGGCATAGGTGATGGCACGAGCTGGTCTTACCCCGGTCAGGTCGGGTGCAGTAATGTGCCCGGCATCGTCGCTTTGGCCGAATCCGGCAAGCTCACAGTAAATACGGGCACCACGAGCTTTGGCATGCTGCTCGGATTCAATGATGAGAATGCCACCACCGTCTCCGAGTACGAAGCCGTCACGTTCCCTGTCGAATGGTCGCGAGGCGCCGGCGGGGTCGTCATTGCGTTCAGAGAGCGCGCGCAGGCGACTGAAACCGGCCAAGGTGGACGGGGTGAGCGCAGCTTCAGCGCCTCCGGTGATTACCAGGTCGGCGCGTCCGGCGCGAATCTCGCGGAGGGCAAGCCCGATTGCGTGACCACTTGAAGCACAAGCCGAGGCGGTCAGAAAGCAAGCGCCCTCCATGCCGAATTCGATTGCCACATTCCCGGGAAGGGCGTTGGGCATCAAGTTGGGAACATAGAAGGGAGTGACTCGGCGTGGTCCCTGGTCGCGAACCACATCATGCCCGTCCAGGCAGGTGTGAATCCCACCGATACCGGAGCCTAGAATTACGGCTCCGCGAATTGGGTCGACCTCGTTTTCACCCAGTCCTGCATCCGCCCAGGCTTCGCGCGAGGCAATCATGCCAATCTGACTGAAATGATCCAGGCGCCTCAACATTTGACGGTCGAAATGTTCGGTAGGATCAAGCACCGTGCCAAACACTTCACCAGCAATTTTGGTCTGGTGATGCTCGGGATCGAAGCAGGAGATTGGACGAACGCCCGATTCCCCCGCCAAGAGCTTCTCAAAAGTCGTATGAGCACCAAGAGCCAAGGGAGTTACAGCCCCAACTCCAGTAATTACGATTTTGTGCTGAGACTCCGTCATTTCGTGTTGTCAGGAGTTGCCCGCTACAATTTCAGCAAGTTCAACTATTGACCTTGCTGGAGATGTAATCGACGGCGCTGCCGACAGTCTGAATCTTTTCGGCGTCCTCATCTGGAATGGTGATGTCGAAGGCACTTTCGAATTCCATCACCAATTCGACGGTGTCGAGGCTGTCAGCTCCTAAATCGTTGATGAAACTGGTTTCAGGGGCCAGCTTGTCACGGGTTGCACCCATGTGCTCGCAGATGATCTCATAGACCTTATCTTTGACGTCAGTCACTTATCGTTTCCGGTTTTCCGGGTATTTGGGGTTGTCCGCCAATGGCGGAAATGAGGGTAGGGCGGGGAATTCCGCAGTGGGGATTGTAGTGGTCTCCTCACCCGAGGGAAAGACCCCCATCAACCACCAGTACTTGGCCGGTCAGGTAGCCCCCACCGGGGCCGAGCAGGAAGGAAACGACGCCAGCGACGTCCCCAGGGGATCCCGCACGTTTGAGAGCGATATTTGCCAGCATCTGTTCACGAGCGCTATCTGAGAGCTCAGCGGTCATATCGGTCTGAATGAAGCCAGGAGCGACGACATTGACGGTTATGCCGCGGCTACCGAGTTCGAGCGCAGCTGACCGGGCGAGGCCATGGAGGCCAGCTTTGGCGGCACAATAATTGGCTTGACCGGGGTTACCAATGGAAGCAACCACGGAGCCGATGAAAACAACTCGCCCGCTGCGCGCTTTCATCATCGGTTTGGTCACCGCCTTGAGCAAATGAAATGAGCCACCAAGGTTGGTGGCAATCACTTGGTCGAAGTCATCCGCACTCATCCTGACAAGCAGACCGTCGCGGGTGATACCAGCATTGGCGACCAGCCCGTCAATCCCACCCCAGGCATCACTCAGCGCGGCAACTGCCGCGGTGGCGGTGTCAGGATTTGAAATATCCCCGGCAAGTGGAAGAAACTCGGCACCAACTGCCTCAACTTCGGCTCGGGTCTGGTCGAGGTTGGAAATTGAAGTTGCCAGTCCGGCAACCTTGGCGCCGCGCTTGGCAAGTTCCAGGGCAATGCCTCGACCAATGCCGCGGGATGCCCCGGTCAGGAGAACTCGGAAATCAAGCAGGTCTTTGCTCATCAGACTGGTTATCTAGTGAAGTTCCAAAAGAGATTCTTCCAAGGACTCGGCGCTGGGGACAGAAATAATCTTGGCGTCGCGGGCAATCTTGCGCGCAAGCCCACTAAGTACTTTCCCGGGAGCAAGCTCAATGAAAGGTGTGTCGCCGGCCGCAGCGGCCATTGCACGGAAGGAATCTTCCCACATTACTGGCGCGCAGAGTTGTGCAATCAAATTGGCGCGCAAAATGTCAGGGTCGGATTCGGCGGTCGCAGTTGCGTTCTGCCAAACCGGGCAGGTCGGAGGTTCAAACCTGGTTTGATCCAGGGCAGCAGCCAATTCGACGGCGGCCGGCCGCATCACTTCAGAATGGAATGCCCCTCCCACATTAAGACGCATCACGCGTCTGGCTCCGGCTACCAGGGCCATTGGCTCGAAGGCGTCAAGTGCAGCAAGCTCTCCGGAAACCACTACCTGGCCCGGGCTGTTCAGATTTGCAACCTGGCAGATGAGGCCAGTGTTATCGGCAACCTGCGCACATAAATCCTCAAGCTGGGCACGTTCCATACCGAGAACGGATGACATCGAGGAGGGCTTTAGTTCGGAAGCTGATTGCATTGCGGTACCGCGCAGATGAACCAAACGAAGACCATCAGCGAAGCTGAGCGCGCCGGCAGCAGCCAATGCGGTGTATTCACCGAGTGAAAGACCGGCACACATTCCGGGCACGATGTCTTCACCCAACTCCTGATTAATCGCCGCAAGCGCTGCCAACGAGCAAACGTAAATCGCCGGCTGGGCAATGTCGGTGCGGGTCAGTTGTTCAAGCGGACCGTCAAAGCAGAGTTTGGCAAGCTCCATTCCGAGCACTTGATCAGCTTCGGCGAACAGTTCGGCAGCAGCGGAGTTGCGGTCAGCAAAGTCAGCTCCCATGCCCACTTGTTGCGCACCTTGGCCAGGGAACAGAAGTCCGTATTTGGCTACCACTTGACCCGGGCTCCAGCCCAAACCAAACCGGCGCCAAATGCCGCCAAAATCAGGTATTTGCCCTTTTTGAAACGGTTGGCGGATTGGGCTTCAGACATAAGAATCGGAATCGAAGCAGCCGAAGTGTTGCCGTAACGCTCGATATTAATCAGCACCTTGTCGGGATCGATACCGATTTTGGCGGTTGCGGTTTCAAGAATGCGCCGGTTGACCTGGTGCGGAATCACCAGGCAAATGTCATCAGGGTCAATCCCTTCGCTGGCCCAGGCAATGATTTCCTCCATTTTGGCAACCGCAAAGCGGTAGACCTCTTTCCCCTTAAGGCGAATCAGGTGCGAGCCCTCAGTAAGGATTTCCGGCGACATCCTTTCGGCGGCACCTCCTCTTGGTCTATGAATAAAGTCCCAGCCGCTACCGTCAGCCCCCATGTAAACGTCATCGATCAAGCCTTGCTGGCAAATGTCATGGGGTTGCAGCACGCACGCACCGGCGCCGTCACCAAAAATAACGCAGGAATTCCGGTCATGAATATCAATGATGCGCGAGAGGGCTTCGCCCCCGATACAGAGCACATTATTGCATTGGCCGCTGCTGATGAACTGTTGACCAATTATCAGGGAGTACAAGAAGCCGGGACAGGCAGCAGAAATATCGAAAGCCGAAGCATTAACGCATCCCAGTAAATTCTGGACAATACAGGCCGTAGCCGGAAGAAACATATCCCCCGAGACCGTACCGAGAATAATTAAATCAATCTCCTCAGGTTTGACCCCGGAGCGATCCATCGCCTTGATGGCAGCAGCCGCAAACATTTCGGAAGGCTTTTCTCCATCTTCCAGCCAGCGTCGTTCCTTGATTCCGGTACGCTGCACAATCCATTCGTCAGATGTCTCGACGAAGCGGGTGAAATATTCGTTTGGGATCACCCGTTTGGGGACGAAGTGTCCGAAGCCGGCAATACCAACGGGTCGGGACACTCAGGCCTCCTTGCTGGTGGTGGACGCCTGGCCAAGCACGGCGGCGATGTCCTTAATCAACCCGGCCTCAATCTCGACACGCGCAGCACGCAGAGCTGGAGGGATGGCTGATGCCTTCGAGCGGCCATGACCAATCATCACCACTCCGTTGACGCCAAGCAGGGCAGCACCCCCGGCCTCGGAGTAGTCGGCAACTCCGACCAGTTGACGGAAAGTATCACGGATGGCAATTCCGGCGCCGGCGGAATCAGCATTTTGGCTGGCGCTTTCGACCCCTCTCACCAGATAGCCGATAAAGCCTTCGAGAACTTTCAATATCATGTTRCCGACGAATCCGTCGGTAACCTGAACCTCGGCATTGCCTGAGAATAAATCCTGGCCTTCGATGTTGCCAACGAAGTTGAGGTTGGAAGATTCCAGCAGTTGGTGTGCTTCCTGGACCAGGCCATGTCCCTTGTTGGATTCTCCTCCGATATTAAGCAGGCCGACTCGCGGGTTTTCTATTCCGTGAATGTCACGCATATAAGCAGTTCCCATTGCAGCATATTGGAAAAGATGTTCTGCCTTGGGGCTCGGGTTGGCCCCAACATCAAGCAGCACCGACTTGCCATTGGCTGAGTTGATTGGTATGGCAATTCCGGGACGTCTGACTCCGGACAACATACCCAATCCGAGAGTGGCAGCGGCAACCGCTGCTCCGGTATTCCCGAATGAAATCATCCCGTCAGCCTTTCCTTCTTTGAGCGCACGGGTACACAGGAAAACAGATGCCTCAGGTATGCGGCGCATGGCCTCGACCGGTTTATCTCCGGACCTGACAACATCATTGGTGTGCATGATTTCCGGAACATCCAGGCCGTGTTCTTCAAGCGTGGAAGTGATGATGTCCTGTGGACCAACCAATACAAGTTGGCTGGCATCGAAGTCGTCCTTAAGGGCGGCCACAACACCGAGCAATACTTCGTGCGGAGCATGATCTCCGCCGAGGACATCTACCGCAATACGCACGTGTGGCCTAGAACTCGTCCTTGGAGATTACTTCTCGGCCAGCGTAGTGACCGCAGTTGTCGCACACGGTGTGTGGGCGGCCTTGACTGCCACAACGATCACACTCGCGAAGAGCGTGAATGGGTTTGCGGAGCCCAGCGCTAACTTTGTGGGCGCGGGAATGCGAGTGCTTTCTTTTTGGATTCGCCATGACTCTTTGTTTGGGAGCGACTAGCCCCCGGGTAGCACGGTATTGTCCTCGGAGTGGGCACTCTGGTCAAGCCAAGGAACCTAGTTCGTTCCGAAAATCGGAAATAGCCTGTTCCAGGCTATCTCCTTGTTTGCCCTTGCCTTGGGCGAAATCGGCCCGTCCACCACCCCCACCGCCAACTTTCTGACCAAACAATTTGGCTAAATCTCCAGCTTTTTGGCCGGAATCAGCAGAA